>DAIRSS010000075.1:0-4853 GCA_036804285.1 Ilumatobacteraceae bacterium | reverse complement strand
ATCGTCGCCCGGTGCATGACCCGCCGGTGGGGCATGTAGTCGGCGGTCGCATAGTGCTGGGTGAGACGGTTGTCCCAAAATGCGAGGTCGTAGGGCTTCCACTTCCAGCGCACCGTGAACTCTGGCTTGGCGACGTGAGCCGCCAGGTACGACAGCACGCTCGCCGACTCTGCACCCGTCAGCTCCATGATCCTCGTCGTGAAGCTTGCATTGACGAACAAGCCCTTCTTCCCCGTCACGGGATGGGTGCGCACGACGGGGTGAACGACGGGCGGATTGTTGCGTCGGGCCTCAGCGAGTCGTTCTCGGGCCTCGGCTGAATTCCCGTAACGCTCGACCGTGAAGGATGCCGCCATGTCGTGTTCGGCGGTCAGCCCAGAGAGGAACTCCTGCATCGCAGGTGACAACGCCTCGTACGCGGCGATGCAACTCAGCCACAGGGTGTCGCCACCGTGAGGCGGAAGGATCCGTGCGGACAACAACGCGCCCATGGGTGGAGTCTCGATGAAGGTCACGTCGGTGTGCCACGTGTCGGAGTCGGGCGGATTGTTGTCATTGGTATCGAGAACGATGATTTCCTTCACCTCGGAATCGTGAGGGTAGAACGGATGCACGTGGAGATCGCCGAATTGCGCGGCGAGATCACGATGCTGTGTCGGCGTCAGGGGTTGATTCTCGAAGAACAGCACGTGATGCCGGTGGAGCGCGTCCAAGATCTCATCGCGCTGGGTCGCCGAAATCCCTGCGCACAGATCGACACCGGAAACCTTTGCGCCGATGGCCGCGGAGATTTGCTCGACGATCATGGTCTCACCATACCCGCAGCCTTCACGGCGCAACGACGAGATACCCGTCGATGTCGCCGATGAACGCAAACCTCGTCGGGTCAGATGACAGGAACGCCCACATGTCCGGATCGAAGATCACGTACAGGGACTTCGGGTCGAATTCTCCCGCGCGAAGTTCGTCATGCAGACGTTGGTTGACGCGTACATAGGTGTCGATGCTCCAACGCGAGAAGTACCCGGCGTTGGTCGCCATCCCCCGTCGCTGCACGAAGTCCTCGATGTGGATCCAGCGCCCCTCGAGATCGTTGTTCAGCGGCGGATAGGTGATGATCGAGTCACGACCCTGCACCACCTCGTCCCACATCGGATCGTCGAGCTGGTTGACCCACACCGGTTGCGAGGTGAACCGGTGACGAACCTGGCTCATCGCAGGATTCGAGTCCACGACACTGACGACGACCGCGAGTGCGAACACCCCGATGGCGAGCCTCCGGGGCAAACGGGTTGCAACCAAGACGACGAGCGCGAGCAGGACGACGTAATAAAGCACCCATGATGAGCGAGCATGTGTGCGGAAGGTCTGGGTGAATTGCTCGAGAACTGGAACGAGGTCGTATTCGAAGAACGTTCGTCGACCAACTCCTGGTCGCATCGTCATCGAATACACGCCAAGGAGCACCGCAGCCACAAGGAGGGCCCGATGCCGTCGCTCGCGAATCGAACGACCGGCAATCACCGCAACGACGACGAAGAGCATCACGGCGATACCCGTCGAGAAGATCCTCGAGGGCACCACGAGCGCGCATGCTGCAACGATTCCCAGCACAACGACCACGTCGCGAGTCGACACGGTGCTGGAATGTTTGCGCAACATCGACAACACCACGGCGGGCAGCACCACGAGCAGGAGCCCTGACCCGAGATAGGTGAACCCTTCGACGTCCCCGAAGAGTTCGAGCTGATCGGCCATCACGTGCGACCACCCGGTCGAGAAATCCGTCGCGCTGTCGACGAGCGCCATCGGCTGCCAGCGAAAGCGGTACGGAAAGTCCTCGGGCGTGACACTCGAGTCACCAACGAAGAGCCTGCCGCCGAGGGAAGCGAACCCGGAGACGACGGCAACGATTCCGAGCGAACCGAGCACGATCGCGACCTGTCGCGCAGTGTCGCGAATCGCAAGGCGTCTGCTCACCATCGAGGCGATCCAGATGGCAACCACCATCGGCACGAAGTACGCCTGGATCAGGAGCGCACAGCAGATGAGGATCGCCCACTTCCTCACCGAGCCACGCTCGTCGAGATACAAATCGAGTGCGGCAAGGATCACGAAGTGGCTGACCAGTGCGATGTGACCGTAACCCTGATGAACGAGTCGATAACTGAGCACTGGAGCGAGAACGATGAGTGCTGCGCCGAGCCCACACAGCGATCGATCAGCGACGCGACGCGCGAGAAGTCGAACACCGAAGTACGCCTGGAGGACAAAACACATCCAGATCCACACGCCGAGGTATTGGAACGTCTCGGGTAGGACGACATTCAACGGTTTGAAGACGAACGCCGCGAGCGGGATCGAGTCGGTGAAGACGATCGAACTCGCAAAGTCGAGCCCGAGCTTTGGATTTGCTCCGATCGGCCACTGCAACAAGGGAGTGTCGCGAAAGAACGCCCAGCCGAGATAGTGCTGGGCGGAGTCCCCGAGCATCAACCAATCGCGGTTGGTCGGATCGATGATCCTGCCGCCCGTGGCGTAGATGAACACCACCGTGCCCACCACGAACGCGTACATCTGCGCGAAGTACTGCTCGATGGCCGTTCGCAGATCTCGCGACGTCACTAGCGAGCCCGTTCGTCTTCTCCTGGCGAGTAGGCGTCTGGCGGAAACTTCTCGCCGCGCGGGAGCGGGAAGTAGCGGTGGTGCCACTGCCCCGTGACCTCATAGATGGCCGTTCCACGAGCACCGTCGGAGGTCGTCACTTGCATCTCACTCAGCCCACCGCCGAGAGTCTGCGGGGTCTTCGTCCCCCCGAAGCTGTAGCGCTGGGCCCATCGACCGGTCGCGTCGACGACGATGCGACGACCACCTTGCAACGTGAACGTGAGGCGTCCCGCAAGCCCGACGACGTCGTCGCCGAAACGCTCGTATGACGTCGAGTTACCGTGCGCATCAAGCCAAGTGAGGTCATGGGAGAAATCGATGACGGGAATCGGCTCGCTCATGTCACTCGGTGCGAAACATCCGTCGGTGTACACACGCGCGCCGTTCGGATACTCCCAGTGCCAGATGCTCAACATTCCCTCTTCGAGTTGGATCGGCGTCCACATCCACAGTGGGCATCGTGCATGGTTGCGAATCCCCCACGAGTGGTCTCGCTGTCCCCACCACTTGTCGAGGGTCTTCGTGACGCCGCCGCGCGTGACCGTTCCGGAGAACCAACCACTCTGGAACATGTGTCGCTGGTCCCAGATGATCTCATGCCCCGAACGCATCGACCCGCGGCGCAGACCATACGGTGCGGTACGCGCAGTGAACGTGAGGTCCATCGACACTGGCGTGCTCGGGGACTCCTCCACCACGAGGCGCACGACACGCTTGGGTTCGATGATGTCGATCTTCACCGGTCCGACCGAGAAGTCGTCATAGTCACCGTTGACGTGTCGCTCGTGTCGCATCACGATTGGTTCGTCGTTGAAGCGACCGAGTTGCAGAGAGTCCATCACTTCGCGTGCGGGAAAGTGCGCGAGCGTCAGGATCGTGACGTCGTCAGGGCCGTTCGGCGACTGAGCGATGAAGAACAAACTCTCGCGCCAGAACTGGTGATGGACCTCGGTCGAGCGGAAGGGCTCGGGAATCTGATGCCCAAAGCGCTCGTCTGCCGCGTCGAAGATGCTCATCGCCTTCAGTCTGCCAGAGCCGAAAACGCGTCCAGATCGACCACGTGCTGGGCATGACGATTCGCCATCGCCATGAACATCTCATCCCCTCGATCGGTTTGCTTGACGATCATCGATGCCACGACGGCCATCACGAAGCCCGCGAAGGTATATCTCCGATACAACGCCCACGCCTCGTCATGCGACAACGACACCGCAAAGTGACCGAGCTCGACGAGATACGCCGCGAGGAGTCTCTCCTCTGACTCGCGGCGAGCCCCCGGGACGAGACCCGCACCGATGAAATAGGCGACGTCGAGGAGCGGACAGCCAACCGCTGCAGTTTGGAAATCGACGACACCGACCGACACCCCACCCGATCCCGTCATGAACAAGATGTTGTCGAGTCGATAGTCGCCGTGGATCACCGCGAACCGCGAAGGGTCGTTCGTGAAGTAATCCTTCGGCTCACGCGCCAGTCGTTCGACGACCTCGCGAGCGACCTCGTCGAGACGCGAGGCGTAGCGATCCACGAATCCCGGGACGAGTTGACCGAACAGGATCTCAACGTTGCGTTTCTTCTCGGGCGGATTGCGATGCAGCCAGGACAATGTCTTCAACTCACCGTTCCCCCACAGTGGCCCGTGCAACTTGGCGATCTCGCGGACCGCCGCACTCGCCTCCTCGGTCGTACACCCAGTCAATTGATTTCCTTGCGTGCACGGTGAGAAGTCGGAGAGCAACAGTGCGAACTCGTCACGGTCGGCGTCGAAATGGTTGTAGAAGCACGTTGGCGCATTCACCGATACCCGATCACGGATGTCGCGATAGAACGCAGTCTCAACTTCGTAGGTTCGCGTCGCACGGCTGGCGGCCCGACTGGCCTCACTTGCGGACTCGAACTTGGCGATCATCGTCGACGGCAGGCCACAGGGTCGTGAATACTCGAGCGTGAGTCGTCGCGACTCACTCATCTGACCGGTGCCGACCGGTTCGTTCCGCACGCCAACAACGTTCGCCCCACCGAGTCGTGGCGCGAGCCAACGCGTCAGCTCAGCGGGCGACAACACCCGTTCCCCCATCGAACCGACAGTACTGCTCGTTGGGCACCGCCGGGCACCCCAATCGTTCTGACGACTAGCGGCTGAAGACGATCAGGAACTCGAGCAGCCCACGGGCCTCGACGACAAT
>DAIRSS010000074.1:0-5416 GCA_036804285.1 Ilumatobacteraceae bacterium | reverse complement strand
GACGTGGTGTTCGCAATAGCGCCGATCACGAGTCCACCACCGAGCAGCATGATGCTCTTTCCTGACAAGACCTCCGTTAACGCGCCGTGCACTTTCTGCTGACCCTGTCTGGTCCACAGCATCAGAGCGACGATGATGCCCGGTACTTCGAGCAACACCACGAGGAGTGGGAGGTACTCGGCCGTGGTGCTGCCGGATTCCCGTGCGAACGTTTCTGCCGCCGTGAACGTGACAGCTGAGACCGAACCGAAGTGTGCGGCGAGTGATGCCGAATCCGCAGCACTCAACTTGATGAACCGCTGTGCGATGCCGTAGGTGGCATAGGCGATCACGATTCCTGCAACAACCGTCGCAAGTGCCGGTAAGGCAACATCGATTGGGTCGACGTCCTTCAGCCTCGTACCGCCCTTGAAGCCAATGGCGAGCAGAAGATAGGTGGACAACAGAGACGTCACCTGATCGGGGAAGCTCAGGTCGCTCTTCACGCGCACGGCGAAGAAGCCGAGGACGAATGCAAGCACCATCGGCGAGGTCAAGTTCTGTTGCGCAAGGTCGAGGGCGCTCATCGGCTTCGACTGTAGTTGTAGGCGTGCTCCTGAAGGGACCGCATTGCACAACTAGACTGACACCGTGAACAAGCCCGTCGCTGCGACGTTGGACACGGGGATCAAGCTCGTCCGCAACGTCGGGAGCTTCAATTTCGGGCGAGGGGCAATCGCCGACCTTGCCGGGCACGTGCAGACTCGCCGCGATCTCGCGCGGGCGCAAGGCGCCGACGAACGCGTGATCTTCGTGATCGATGAGTTCTTCCGCGACCGTGGTGACATCCTCGCTCGCTTGCCCCAGCGAGACGGGGACGTGGTGTTGATCGTGGGCACCTCAGACGAGCCAACGACCGCGGGGATCGATTCGCTCGTTGCCGACGTACGTGCCAAGGGTGTGAACCTGCCGGCGACGATCGTTGGCTTCGGTGGGGGAATCACACTCGACACTGCCAAGGCCATTGCAAACCTCTTGACGAATCCAGGTAGTGCCGCCGACTACCAGGGTTGGGACCTCGTGAAGAATCCGGCCGTTCACAAGATCGGTGTTCCGACGATCTCGGGCACAGGCGCTGAAGCAACGCGTACGTGTGTGATGACGAACAAGGCGACGGGTCTGAAGCTCGGTATGAACAGTGACTTCACGGTGTTCAACCACCTGGTGCTCGATCCAGACCTGACGGCAACGGTGCCGCGCGATCAGTACTTCTTCACCGGGATGGATGCCTACATCCACTGTGTAGAGGCACTCGCAGGGAGCTATCGCAACGCCGTTGGTGATGCGTATTCGCACGAGACCATCAACTTGTGTCAGAAGGTGTTCCTTGGCGATGACATGATGTCGGACCAATCGCGTGAGGACCTGATGGTTGCGTCCTATCTCGGAGGGAGTGCGATCGCGACGAGCTATGTCGGTGTCGTCCATCCGTTCTCCGCAGGACTCAGTGTCGTGCTTGGAATCCACCATTGCGTCGCGAACTGCATCACGATGAGGGCGATGAAAGAGTTCTATCCGCAGGAATTCGACGAGTTCTGGACCGCGGTCGATCGTCAGCGTGTCGTCGTTCCTGAGGGCGTTGCGCGTGGGTTGAGCGACGATCAGTACAAGAGCCTGTATGACTCGACGGTCGTGCACTCCAAGCCGCTCACCAATGCCCTTGGCGAGGACTACAAGAAGACCCTGACCTTTGACAAGGTCGTCGAACTCTTCAAGATGATGTAACGATGCCGGGTTTCGAGGTCATCGGCGCTGAAGAGCGTGCACAAGTCAATGAAGTGTTCGACCGCGGAGGAGTGCTCTTCCGTCACGGCTTTGATGCGTTGCGCAACGACTGTTACAAGGTTCGCGAGTTCGAGCAAGCATTCGCGACCAAGATGGGTGTCGAGAACGCGCTTGCCGTGACGTCGGGGACCGCGGCGTTGAGGGTCGCACTCTCGACGCTCGATCTTCAGCCGAATGATGAAGTCATCACCCAGAGCTTCACCTTCGTTGCCACCGCGGAGGCGATCATCGAGTCGCGAGCGATTCCGGTGTGCTGTGAAATCGACGAGACGTTCAACATGGATCCGGCCGACCTCGTCGCGCGAATCACCCCGCGCACTCGCGCGGTGATCGTCGTACACATGCTGGGAACTCCAGCACGTCTCGTCGAGATCAAGAAGATCTGCGACGACCGGGGGATCGTGTTGATCGAGGACGCGGCATGGGGGTGTGGTGGTTCGTTGGATGGCAAGCCACTCGGTACCTGGGGCGCGATGGGCACATTCAGCTTCGACTTCGCCAAGACGATGACGACGGGTGAAGGCGGAATGGTCGTGTTCAACGATGCCCGACTCGCGGAGAAGGCCAAGGCCTGGCACGACCACGGTCACGAGAACAACCCGGCCGTCCCGCGCTGGGAGGACACGAGAACCGGCAGCGGCTTCAACTATCGAATGATGGAACTGCAGGGAGCCGTCGGTCTCGCGCAACTTCGCAAACTCGACGACGTCGTTGCCCAGCAACGCAAGAATGCTGCTGCGATCACGAAGGCGATCGCCGATGTGGCGGGAATGGTTCCGCGTGTCGAACCGAAGGGATCGGCTGGGACGGCCGACGCGGTCATCTTTGGTGTGCGCGACAAGGCTGCAGCACTCGCGTGCCGCCAGGAACTCTTGGCACGTGGGATCTCGACGAAGATCCTCCCCGAGGCGACGACATGGCACTTCGCCGAGACGTGGACGCACATGCCAGAACTCGTTGCGGCGCACGGGGGAAATCTCACTGAGGCGTTTCCCCGATCGCGCGCGAGACTGGAAGCTGCGGTCTCGTTACCGGTGTTCGTGAACATGCCCGAGGACTTTGCGGGTCGTGTTCGTGAAGCACTCGTTGCAGCGCTCGGATAGGACGAATTCATGAACAAGGCTCTGATCTCGGTCATTGTGCCGACCTACAACCACGACAGGTTCATCGGTCGTTGCCTTCGTTCGCTCCTCAATCAGACGTTCGCTCGCGATCGCTACGAAATCATCGTGATCGACGATGGAAGCACCGACAAGACCCAAGCCGCCCTCGTCGGTTTCCAGGACGACATCGTCTCGCTGCGCAACGAATCCAACATCGGACTCCCTGCATCGCTGAATCGCGCGATCCGACATTCGCATGCGCCATACATCGTGCGCGTGGACTCCGATGACTATGTGAACGAACACTTCCTCAGCGTGCTGTACATGTTCCTCGCCGAGAATCGTGCGATGGACGCCGTCAGTTGTGACTATCTCCTCGTGAATGACAAGGAAGAAGTCATCGCGCGCAAGAACTGCCTCGAGGATCCGATTGCGTGCGGGATCATGTTCCGTGCCGACCAACTGATCGACATCGGACTGTATGACGAGACCTTCCTCCTGCACGAGGATCGTGATTTGCGGTATCGCTTCCTGCAGAAGCATTCGATCCATCGAATCGAATTGCCGATGTATCGCTATCGACGACACGACTCGAACATGACCAACGACGGTGCCGCAGACGAATTGCACAGCGCCCGCCTGATCGAAAAGCACGGCGAAGGAGCCAAGTGATGGCACGCAGCGTCGTACTCGGTGGTCGCACGATGACCCCGACGTCGCGGCCGTACATCATCGCTGAGATTGGTGTGAACCACGAAGGCTCGCTCGATCTCGCCAAGCGACTCATCGAACTCGCCAAAGAGGGTGGGGCCGACGGGGCAAAGTTCCAGAGTTACAAGGCCGACACGCTGGCGTCGAAGAACTCACCGGCATATTGGGACACCTCGAAGGAAGCAACGAGGAGCCAACACGAACTCTTCCAGAAGTACGACAACTTCGAGCCCGAGGATTATGCAGCGTTGGCGGAGCATGCGCGATCCTGCGACATCGACTTCCTGTCGACGCCGTTCGACGATGCCGCAGTCGATTACCTTGCACCGCTCGTACCGTTCTACAAGATCGCCTCGGCCGACATCACGAACACCCCGCTCCTGCGTCGGGTTGCACGAACCAAGAAGCCGGTCGTTTTGTCCACGGGTGCCTCGAACATGGAGGAGATCCGGTGGTCGGTTCGCACGCTTCACGAGGCAGGGGCAACCGACGTCGTGTTGTTGCACTGCATCCTCAACTATCCGTGCGAGAACCGCAATGCCCACGTGCGGATGATCACCGGTCTTTCTGAGGCGTTCCCCGACTACCTCATCGGGTACTCGGACCACACGGTGCCTGACCCCGACATGACTGCACTCGCCGTTGCATATTCACTCGGCGCGGTCGTTTTGGAGAAGCATTTCACCCACGACAAGACCTTGCCGGGAAACGATCACTATCACGCGATGGACGTGCATGACCTGCGCCGTTTCGTCGACCGAATGGCCACGATCGCCGACATCCTTGGCGAGGAAACTGCGAAGGAGCCGATCGAGACCGAAGGCATCTCGCGTCTGAACGCCCGCCGCAGCATCGTCCTTGCGCGTTCGGTGAAGAGTGGACAGGCGCTCGTCGAGGCTGACCTCACCTACAAGCGACCCGGCACGGGCGTCGGCCCTCAGGATTGGGACAGGGTCATCGGCATGTCGGTGACGAAGGATCTGCCCGACGACCACGTACTCACGTGGGACGACCTGCGCGCGACGTGAGCGCATGATGACGCGCGTGGATGCGACCATTCAGGCGCGTACAGGATCATCGAGGCTTCCGGGCAAAGTGCTCCGTGACCTCGATGGGAAACCGCTCTTGCAGTATCAGATCGAGCGCATTCAACAGTCGCGGCGCATTGATCGCATCATTCTTGCCACGACCGATCGTCCACAAGATGATGCATTGGCACGTCTTGCGGAATCGATGGGGATCGGATGCTTCAGGGGTTCCGAGGACGACGTCATCGCTCGCGTGTGCGGCGCGCTTCGCGCCTTCGACGTCGATGTCCACGCCGAATTCATGGGGGACAATTCGATTCCTGATGCGAACGTCATCGACCACGTGATCGACACATTCTTTGAACTCGGCGATTCGGTCGACTACGTGACGAACGCACTCAAGACCACCTACCCACCTGGTTTGGAAGTGTCGGTGTATCGGGCAGCGACGTTGTTCGACGCCGAATCAAAGATCGTGGACGGCGACATTCGCGAGTACTGCGGGTTCCACATCTACACGCACCCCGAGCGTTATCGCATCGTGAACGTCGAGGCGCCTGAACATCAGCGTCGGCCGCATCTCCATCTCGAAGTCGACACGGAAGAGGATTTTCAGGTCGTTGCCAGCGTCTACCGTCACTTCACCGGGTCAATGACGTTCACCTTGGACGATGTCATCGCCTTTGCCGATTCGAACCCTGAACTCTTCGCAACCAACGCTCGTGTCGAGCGTCGATGGAAGCAGTACCG
>DAIRSS010000073.1:0-5497 GCA_036804285.1 Ilumatobacteraceae bacterium | reverse complement strand
CCCAAGCCCGCGACTGCTCCAGCAATCAACACGTTGCGATAGCGCAGGCGGATCACGTCGACGCCGAGCGTGCCGGCAGCCTTCGGATACTCACCGATCGCGCGGGTGCGGAGACCCCAGCGAGTGCGGTACATCATCCACGTTGCGACGACGACGGCGATCACCGACGCGTAGACGAAGAGTGTCTGGGTGAACAGCACGGTGCCGATCACGGGAATGTCGGAGAGCAGCGGGATCGCCCATGGTTTGAATGGGGTCAGCAGGTTGTACTCCGGGTACTCCGTGAGCACACGTGAGGTCAAGAAACTCGTGAGACCGAGCGCAAAGAAGTTCACGGCGAATCCGACGATCACCTGATCGACGCGATAACGAATGGCAAAGACCGCGAGAATGCCCGACAATGCGACGCCCGTGGCGATGGCGGCCACGATGCCCATCCACGGCCCGAGGATCGAACCCACGACCGACCCGGTGAAGGCCGCACCGAGGAGCTGACCCTCGATCGAGATGTTGATGATGCCGCTGCGCTCACACAAGATGCCGGCGATCGCGCCGAGCGTGATCGGCACGCTCCGCGCGACGGTGTCCTGGAGCATGCCCGTGAAGCTGAACGAACCACCCGAGGCCGCCCACGTGAGGAAGCCGACGACGAAAGCCGCCGTGGCGATCGACAACGCGACGTTCGTGATCTTGCCGAGTCCGCGCACGAGCTGCACGGCGCCGAGCGCGACGAGCACGACAGCAAGCGCGGAAGCGAAGGGACGTGCAGGGATGACGAAGATGTAGTCGTCGAGCAACTTGAAGCCGGCGTCTCCTGGACGATTCGTGAAGATCGACCCTGCGACGACGCCGAGCACGACGAGTGTGAGACCGACGTTGCGCGAACGCTTCTTCTGTTCGGCAGAGATCACCACGCTGGATGCGACGTTGCTCACGAGCCCCACCCCCTGAACGTCTGACCGTCACTCGTGGCCGACACCTTCACGCGCCAGATCGCCTTCACGAGGAGCGGCGCCGCGATGAACATCACGATGAGTGCCCGCAACACGACGATCAGGTCGATCGGTACGTCCGTCGTCGATTGCATCTGGCGGCCACCCGCTTGCAGTGCACCGAAGAGGATTGCGGCGAACAACGTGCCGATCGGGCTCGATCGCCCGAGGAGCGCGATCGCGATCGCGTCGAAGCCGATGTTGCCCGCGAAGTTCTGCGACGCATATCCGTAGGTGCCGAGCACTTCGGCCGCTCCCGCCATGCCGGCGAACGACCCAGCGACCACCATGGCGAGCACCGTGAGTCGCTTGGTGTGCATGCCGGCGTACTGCGCTGCATCTGCATTCAGGCCGAACGCGCGGAACTCGAATCCGAGTGAACTCTTCGAGAGGAACCACCAATAGAACGCCACGGATGCAAGCGCGACGAAGAAGCCCGCGTGCGCCACGAGGTCCGACCGACCGTCGAGGAAGCCGAAGAGTCGCGGCAAGTGACCAGCGGGATCGACGAGTTTGGAGATCGGGTCCGTGCGATCAGGCCGCTGGAAGAAGTTGGTCTTCAGCAGCCACAACACGAGAAACGCCGCGATCGAATTGAGCATGATCGTCGTGATCACCTCGTGCGCACCCGTTCGAGCCTTCAGCACGCCCGCGATTCCTGCGTACGCCGCACCGCCCACCGCACCGGCAAGGACTGCGAGAGGAACCTGGATGATTCCCGGACCAGACATCGAGAACCCGACGACGAGAGACGTCATGCCTCCCGCCAGCATCTGACCCGTCGCACCGATGTTGAAGAGACCCGCCTTGAACGCAATCGCCACCGACACACCACAGAGAATGAGCGGCGTCGAGGAGTTGATCGTGTTGGAGATCGCCCGCAACGAACCGAACGAGCCGGTGACGACCGACCAGTAGGCGCTCGGCACGGTGCCGAGCGAAGAGAGGACGTCCCCGTTCTTGAGTGCCTCGATGTCAGAGAGCACGATGATGAACGCCCCGACCACCATCGCAGACGCGATCGCGAGCAGAGTGAGGACGACGCCGTTCATCTTGGCGATCCGTTCGAAGAAGGCGACGATCCGCTTCACGCTGCACCACCCGGGCGAGAACCCGCCATGTACAGCCCGACGTCCATTGCGCTGACCTGCTTCGGATCGAGGTCCGCGACGATCGTGCCGCGATACATCACGAGCAAGCGATCGGAAAGCGCCATGACCTCATCGAGCTCCGTGCTGACGATGAGTACCGCAGTACCGGCATCGCGCTCCTCGACGATCCGCGAGTGGATGTACTCGATGGATCCGACGTCGACTCCACGCGTCGGCTGCGAGGCCACCGACACCTTGAGATCGCGGCTCAACTCACGTGCCACGATCACTTTCTGCTGGTTTCCGCCCGACAGCGTGCCAACGCCGACGTCTGCGCTTGGGGTGCGGATGTCGTACTCCCCGATGAGACGCTCCGCCACGTCATGTGCGGTACCCCAGTCGACCGTCAGTCCTCGGCGGAATTCCGGGTCGTGGTAGCGAGTCAACACGAGGTTCTCCGCAACGCTCAGAGCTCCGACGAGACCTTGACGTTGGCGATCTTCGGGGATGTGGGCCATTCCCTTCACATGCCGCTCGCGCGGATCGTCGCCCGTCACGTCATCACCGGCCACGGAGATCGTTCCACTCGCGGCAGCGCGCAAGCCCGTGATCGCATCAACCAATTCGGTCTGTCCATTTCCCTGCACACCCGCGATACCCACGATCTCCCCGGCGCGCACGACGAAGGAGACTCCGTCGACGACGGCACGACCATCGGGGTCGACGACCTGAAGGTTGTCCACCGACAACATCACCTCGCCCGGCTCGCGATTGGCCTTGTCGGCGATCAACTGCACGGGTCTCCCGACCATCATCTCGGCGATCTGCGCTTCCGAGGTCGCCTTCGGGAGCACCTCTCCGACCACCTTGCCGCGACGCAACACGCTGATCCGATCCGCGATGGTGAGTGCTTCCTTCAACTTGTGGGTGATGAACACCACACCGCGACCCGCTGCGATCAACGTGCGCACGATGGCAAAGAACTCAATGATCTCCTTGGGCGTGAGGACGGCGGTCGGCTCGTCGAAGACGACGACCTTGGCATCGCGCAGCAAGACCTTCACGATTTCCACGCGCTGTTGCACCCCGACGGGCATCTCTTCGATCACGGCGTCCGGGTCGAGCTCGAGGCTGTAGCGGTCGGAGATCTCGCGCACCATCGTGCGCGCCTCGTCGATGTCGAGCGAGCCGAATCGACCCGTCGGCTCGACCCCGAGCACCACGTTTTCCGCCACCGTGAAGTTGGGAACGAGCATGAAGTGCTGGTGCACCATGCCGATGCCGGCGGCGATCGCGTCGGCTGGCGAGTTGAAGGTGACTTCCTTGCCGTCCAAGGAGATCGTGCCGCCGTCCGGCCGATACATCCCGTACAAGATGCTCATCAGCGTCGACTTGCCTGCACCGTTCTCGCCGATCAACGCCAAGACCTCGCCGGTCGACAACTTCAGGTTGACGTCATCATTGGCGACGACACCAGGGAACTTCTTGGTGATGCCACGCAGTTCGAGTTCCATCACCGCTCCCCCATGGGCCCAACACTAATTCAGGATCTCGGATCGTCCCAGAAAACAACAATGGGGGTCGCTTTCGCGACCCCCATTGCACTACATCCTCGCCGAAGCGAGTATGAACTAGCTCGTTGCGATCGAACCGTCGATGATTCCGGTCGTGATTGCATCGAGTTCGGCCTGCAACTCAGGCGTGACGGTCGAGGTGATTGCAACACCCACGCCACCATTGGACAGCGTTCCGAGGTAATCGGTTCCGCCACCCTGACCGGCAAGGGCATCCTTGACGGCCTGGAGCACTGCGGCATCGATCTTCTTCAGAACCGAAGCCACGTACACCTCTGCCTGCTCTGGGTTGGACTGGGTCATGTCGACGTCAACGCCGATGATCTTGACCTTGCCAGCCGACTCCATCGCGTATGCAGAAGCACCGAGACCCACTGGACCAGCCACTGGGAAGATGATGTCTGCGCCTTCGTCAGCCTGGCTCTTGGCAATGTTCTTGCCGTCGTCCAAGTTCTGGAAGTTTCCGGCGAAGGTGCCGTCCTGCTTGGCCATGTCCCAACCGAGGACCTTGACGCTCGCGCCCTTCTGTGCGTTGTAGTACTCAACGCCCTTGGCGAAGCCCTGCATGAAGATCGCCACCGGCGGAATGTTGATTCCACCGAAGGTGCCCACGATGCCGGTCTGCGTCGTTGCTGCGGCCATGTAGCCCGCGAGGAACGACGGCTGGTCGGTTGCGAAGGTCAGACCCTGCACGTTCGGTGCAGAGGTGTTCGAGTCAACGATGGCGAACTGCACGCCAGGGTTGGCCTCAGCGGCTGCCTTGGTCGCATCTGCGAGCAAGAAGCCGACCGTCACGATGACGTTGCAACCCTTGTCGACGAACGACTGGAGGTTCGGTGCGTAGTCAGCATCCGATGCCGACTCGAGCAAGTCGATGGCAACACCGAGCTCGGCTTCGGCCTGCTGCAGACCGGCGTATGCGATCTGGTTGAAGCCCTTGTCGTCGACGCCACCGATGTCGGTGACCTCACACGCAAGACCGGTTGGTTCGGCTGCTGCTGCCGTGGTGTCCGTTGCTGCATCGTCGCTACCGCATGCGGCAAGTCCGAGCACTGCAACGAGACCAACGGCAAGACCCTTGAAGGTCTGCTTTCTCATTGTTTTCTCCCTCTCACGTGTCTAGATCACGTGTGTTGTTGGTGAGGCGAGCATAGTTCACCCCTCGACGGGGTTTTACCGGAGGAAGGCAGCCGCGCGAGCCTGCGCAGTGACTCTGTTCACCCGTTGTTCATCCCAGCCGTGCACGGCCATCAGTCCCTCGAACTCTCGCGACACGCTCGTGCGGCTCATCAGGCGATTGTCGGGGTTGACCGTGACCACGAATCCGAGGTCATCGAGCACCGAAATCGGGTGCTCGGCAAGCGTGGCATAGATCCCGGTGTGCAGGTTCGACGTTGGGCAGACCTCGAGCGGGATTGCGTGCTCATGGACGAACTGGGCGACCTCCCCGAACCGCGGGACTGAACCAGAAAAGTCGATGTCCTCGATGATCCGGACGCCATGTCCGATGCGATGAGCGCCACAGTCGACGACCGCCTGGCGAATCGAGCCCACCCCGTCCCCTTCGCCAGCGTGCAGCGTCACCTTGCCACCCGCGGCGTGCACGAGGTCAATGGCTTCTTTGTGTCGCAGCGCGGGACCACCAATTTCGCTTCCGGCGAGGTCGAACGCTACGACGTTGGACCCCACGCGATCGGCGACGATCTTGGCGACTTCAAGAGAGTTCGATGCAGTGCGCATTGCGCAACAGATGAGCGCCGCCACGACGCCGTGTTGCGCACCAGCTGCGGACAACTCATCAGCGATGACATCAATGACCCGTTGCATCGACAGTCCCGTG
>DAIRSS010000072.1:0-5553 GCA_036804285.1 Ilumatobacteraceae bacterium | reverse complement strand
CCAGAAGTTCGAGAAGATTCAGGGCCGTTCTGGACGAACAGAAATGACGAAGCCGAGTACATCCGTGTATTGGATTTTGTCACCACGTCTCATGATGACGACTGGAAGTACGCAACTCGGCACGTTCTCGAGAAGGTGATGAACCTCGATCCTGACAACGCACAACTCCTCGAGGTCCTTGAGGGTGTCGGAGTATCACACGGCGGTGGAACTGAAGAGGTTCGACGTCGCGCAAGGGAGGTGTATGGCATCTCCTGAACATCGATTTCTCGTCGTCGGATCCGGAAGTGCGGGTCGTCGCCATGCACGAGCGTTGAGAGACCTCTATCCCCGTTCAATCATTTCTGTCGTCAAACGCTCCTCGAGTGAGCAACCTCTCGAGTCACTCCACGAGCGTGACATCTCGGTAGTCCACTCGCTTAAGGACGGCATCTCTAGCTCACCGACGTTTGTTGTGATCGCAAGTCCCGCAACGATGCACCTGGCGGACCTGGATCAACTGTCGAACTACTGCACAACCTTTCTCTTGGAGAAGCCGATTGCCGCCTCAGCTTCTGATGGACAACGTGTTCACGACCTTGTGACTGCAAAGGGCCTGCGCGTGACGGTCGGACATCATCTTCGATTCAGTGACACCCCACTTGCATTCATGGGCTGCCTCAAGAAACAAGATCGATCGGTACCAAACTCGATTTCGCTTTCATACGGTCAACACCTTCGTCACTGGAGACCGGGTGTGTCTGCAGATCAATCCGTTACTGCGCGCAAGGACCTCGGTGGTGGTGTACTCCGTGAACTGAGCCACGAAATTGACGCGGTCAACTTCCTAGCTGGACATCCCGCGGTGGTTCAAGAATCCCAGCTTTCATACGACGGTGCGCCGACTGACGGACGAGTCGAAACATGTGCAGATGTCACACTGAGCGGGTCTGGCATTCAGTCCCGAATTCATCTCGACATGACAACTGATGTCCCCTATCGCCACTGGGATGCAGTCTTTCCAACGTTCACAATTCGGGCCGATTTGCTCGCTGGTTCGGTCACCAAGATTCTCAATGACGGGTCAACAGAGGTTCTGTACATCGCCGAACCCGGAGAGCGTGATCGAGCGGCACGATCCCTCCTCACGTTTGCCATTACTGGAGAACATGACAGCACGATCGGTTCGTGTGATGTCGCTCAAGGCGTACACATTCTCAATACGATTGAGGCAATAGAGAAATCAGCGATGTCTGGCAAACCAGTCGGCATCGCGGAATAGGTCATCGTGCCAGAGACAACGATCGTTGCAGGGGTATTTGCCCGAGGTGGTTCGAAAGGCGTCCCCAACAAGAACCTTCGAATTGTCGGCGGACAGTCCCTCATCCAGCGCGCAGTAGTCCAAGCAAAGCAGGCGCGACACGTGACCCGCGTGCTGTGCTCTACCGACTCACCGCAGATTGCCGACGAGGCGCGTCGATTCGGTGCGGAAGCACCATGGCTCCGTCCAGCCGAGCTTGCTCAAGACACTTCTCGGGAGTGGGATGCATGGTGTCACATGGTGAAGTATCTGCGTGAACAAGGTGATAATCCCCGGTACTTGATGGCCGTTCCCTGCGTTGCGCCACTCCGAACGCTCGACGACCTGAACAAGTGCACCGACCTTGCTGCATCGTCAGACGCAGACGTAATCATGGCGGTATCTGATGCCCACAAGAACCCATGGTTCAACATGGTGACGATTGATGATGCGACACAACAAGTACGACTCGTGAATGAGCCTGCGCAACGGATCTACAACAGACAAGCTGCGCCGCAGGTTTACGATGTTTCAACAGTCGCATTCATCATCAAATGCGACTACTTGCTTACTGCAACGTCGATCTACGATGGTGAGACTCGTGCAGTCGTACTGCCGAAGACGCATTGCGTCGATATCGACACGGAAGACGATATTGCGTACGCAGAATTTCTACTAGCTCGCAGGGACAAGGAGAGCACATGAACCTCGGCAAATCAATCAACGACCTGTCGCGGATGGATGGTCGTGTTTCCCTTGTCATCGGTGGGGCGGGTCACATCGGAAGTGTTGCAGCTTCAGGGTTGGCCGAGCTTGGAAGCAAGTTGGCAATCGTTGATATCAATAGAGATCGAGTTCGTGGTGTCGCGGAAGAGATTCGCAAGCAGCACGACGTCGAAGTCCTCGAGATCGTCGCCGACTTGGAATCCGAGCCTGAAGTTCGTGCCATTCCGAACACGGTTGTCGACCACTTTGGACGCATCGACGTCCTCGTTCACCTTGCGGCGATTGTGAATCCCGAGCTTGGCGGCTGGACGACTCGATTCGAGGATCAGAGCGTGACTCAATGGCGTCGCGGCATTGAGATCAATCTGACATCCGCATTCCTGCTTGCGCAGGGATGCGTCGAGCACCTGCGTAAGAGCCCGAACGGTTCGATGATCTTCTTCGGTTCGACCTATGGAATCGTTGGCCCAGACTGGTCCATCTATGAAGGGACCGACATGGGGAACGCTGCTGGCTATGCGGCAAGCAAGGGCGGCATCATCCAGCTCACTCGTTGGCTCGCAACCACACTGGCCCCGGACGTTCGCGTGAACACGCTTTCTCCCGGAGGTGTCTACCGCGATCATCTCGAAGTCTTCCGAAATGCCTACGCAAACAAGACCCCGCTCAAGCGAATGGCAACCGAAGAGGATTACAAGGCTGGCGTGGCGTTTCTCGCAAGCGACATGTCGCGGTACGTGACCGGACACAATCTGGTCATCGACGGCGGTTGGACTGCCTGGTAGTTAGCCAGCAAGCAGGCTGATCGCCTCGCTCACCAAGGCACGGGCCTCAGCAAGCTTCTTCTGATACGTGGCAAAGTCTGGTGGGTTCTGACCCAGTGCAGCATCGGCCTCGGCGAAGAGCTGTTCAGCCTGACGAAGAAGCTCATCTGGGGACGCCCCTTCGTTCGACGGCACAGTGACGGACGTTGACGTATCGGACGTTCCACCAGATTCGGTTTCTTCGGTCGAACCCGACGTCGCCGAACCAAGCTGAGAACCTGCGCCAGTGAACAACTTGTTGACAGCATCCGCCAGGGACTCTCCGATCACCACTTTGTTGTTGTAAGAGGCAAGGAACTTGCGAACAAAGATCTGTCGTGCATTTGCGTCATCAGGTCGGACGAAGAGAGGTCTGAGATAGACAAGTCCCTTCCCAACCGGCACTAGCTGAAGATCGCCAAAGACGACGCGTGATCCACGCTGGTCAAGCAACGTGATCTGCTGAGAAATGATGGGGTCGCTCCCAAACTCTGCGGCAACTGTCGCTGGTCCTTCTGGTAGCTGACCATCGATCGTGTACACCGTGATCTTCCCGTACGTTTCTGGTTCGCTCGAGACGACCATGAAGGCGCGGAGCTCTTTACGAGCATCGTCAGCCGAGAATGGAACGAAGGGTCGAAGCATGGAAAAGCGACCAGGAGTCGAGGTCGTTCCTGGTTCGTGGAACAACGTGTAATACGGCTCAAATCGTGCGACGTTGGCTTCTTGGACGTCGATGAGATCAGGATTTGCAAGATCCGTCGCTACTCCACCAGCAACGGTATTGACATCAGGTTCCGATGGTGGAGCTTGCGCAACACTCCACGCCGCATCGCGGTTGAAGAAGAGTGCGGCGTCACCAAACTGATAACGGCCATACATGTTCGTCTGCACGCGAAAGAGATCCTCTGGGTAACGGAAGTGATCGACAACTTCAGGTGCTGCCTTCGAGACCGGGGTAAGCAAGTCAGGGAAGACCGCAGACCATGTCTGGATGATCGGATCCGTCGGATCGACGACATAGAACGTCATCTCCCCTGAATACGCATCGACAACCACCTTCACGCTGTTGCGTACATAGTTGAAATCGAGGTTCAGTCCCGAACCCGGGGTCAGCTGGTTTACGTTTGCTGACTGCGAATAGGGATAGCGGTTCGACACGGTGTAGGCATCGATGATCCACTTCACTTCACCATCCACGACTGCTGGGTATGGATCGGCGTCATACCGCAAGAATGGCGCAACCTTTTCTGCGCGATCGCGAACGTTTCGCACCCACAAGATCTGCGACTTCGGCTCAATCAGGCTCGATCCGAAGAGGTTGTACTCATTGAAGGTCAAGGCAAATGCCGTTCGACGCCAGATATTGGATAACTCCACACCACCGTCGGCCGAATACGGTTCGTTGGCGACGCCCACACACGACTGTTCCTGCTGACTCGTCCCCAAGACTGCATATTCAGACAAACCCTCACCGACATAAAGCTGGGGTTTGGTCACACCGAGGTCGACATACACGGGTCGGCCGTCGGACGTCACTTGGCTCGCGGGAGCGGCGACCACACCACAACCATGTGTGTAGATCAGATGCCGAGAGACCCACGTCCTGTTGGGGATACCGTCGGTGTTCAGCTCTCTCGTTCCGAGGAGCACTTGCTGGATTCGACCATCAACCGAATAACGATCGACGTCGAGGTCTCGGATCGCGTAAAACGACGACTGCCCTTCATCGAGTGCGAATCGATCACGCATCTCCGACGGGTCGAGCTGGCGAACATCGCGGATCGAATCGATTGACGCAGACACGTCATCAGGAGTGATCGGCTCAAAAGAAATCGACTTGGTCTCGACACTGTCAAGTCCGAGTGCCACCTTCGTTGCCTCAAGATTTCTGTCAATGTACGGAAGTTCCTTCGTACTCACATTCGGCTGGACAGAAAAACGCTGCACGATCGCCGGGTAGATCGTCCCTGCCGTCGTCGCAATGATCAACCAAAGTCCAGTGGCAAGAACCGGAATTCGCCAACCGCGAAGCCTCACATTCCACAGGAACAAGAGCGCAACAGCAATCGACACGAGGATCATGAGGTTGATCGCAGGCAATTGTGCGTTGACGTCCGTGTACGTCGCACCCTTCACAACACCGCGTGTAGACGTGGTCAAACCGAATCTCGACAACCAGTAACCGCCTGCTCTCGTCAACGCCAAGAGCGCGAGAAGCACGGAGATGTGTGCCTTTGCCTGGGGGCTGACCTTTCGACCTTGATTCTGCAGTCGAATGCCACCGTTGAGATAGTGAACTCCGGCCGAAACCAAGAGGGTCAGAAGGAGGGCTCCAAAAAGCCAATTGACAACGAATCCAGCAAACGGGAGCTGGAAGACGTAGAACGACACGTCCTCGCCAAAGAGTGGATCAAGGATGCCAAAAGGCTGCGAGTGACGGAATTGGAGCCATGAATCCCACTGCGTTGCAGCAGGAAGCCCAACCATCAAGCCGAGTACGAGTCCAACAACGATGCGGAAAACCCATTGGCTCCGAGTTCCCAACTGGCGATAGCCATCCAGAGCTCTCTGTTCAGGTGACGGTGGAACGACTGACGGTCGAAGTCTGTCCGCCAACCACATGCTCGCCACGAGGAGCACTGCGAACACCGCAGAGAACACCGCGGCGAGCCCTGCTTTGGTGAACAAGATGGTCCAGTAGACATCTGACTTTCCGACAGAGCCGAACCACAGAACGTCTAC
>DAIRSS010000071.1:0-5672 GCA_036804285.1 Ilumatobacteraceae bacterium | reverse complement strand
GCTCGGCGGCGGTCTTGGCGACTGCGCGTGCGGCAGCCACGCTGCCCGTGAAGGCAACCCCGTGGGTGCGTTCGTGGCCGACCAGTGCTTGACCGACCTCTGCACCACCAGTCAGGACTTGCACGAGCCCGGCAGGAAGATGCTCGAACGCCCTCATCACCGACAGCAACGTGAGTGACGTCAGTTCTGATGGCTTGACGATGATCGCGTTTCCGGCAGCGAGCGCACCTGCTGCCTGCCAGCCGAAGAGCAACACGGGGAAATTGAACGGAACGATCGACACGATGACCCCGAGGGGCTCCTTCAGCGTCATGTGCATCTGGCCGACAATCGCCGGTCCGGCGATGCGACCCTGGTCGTGACGAGCGAGTTCCGCGTAGTAGCGGAACGCAGAAGCCGACGCGCCACCTTCCCAGTTCGATTCGCGGTAGGGCTTGCCCATCTCGCGCGTCAGACACTCACCCGTCTCGGGGCTGAGTTCGAGCAACTTCGCAGCGACTTCGTGGAGTGCTGCCGCTCGATCCAGCGCGCTCATCGCCCACCAGACGCGCTGTGCGGCGTTCGCGGCGGCAACGGCTGCATCAATCTCCTCGGCCGTCGCATGCGCGTATTCAGCGATCTGCTCATCCGTCGCAGGATCGACGATCGCGCTTCGACGACCGGCACTGGCGCGCCACGCGCCATCGATGTACTGATGGCCCGAGAGCCGAGTCATCAGCTGCTGGACGTCAGTCGTCACGCGCGATGCGCCTCAGGTGATCGACGCGGCGTAGATGCCGGCGATCGTCGAGTCGAGCATGGCGTTGAATTCCGCCTCGCTCTGCTTGGCCGACAGACCTTCGGTGAGCGCACGCGAGAAGCTTGCAATCATTCCGTTGTTGCGAGACAACTTGGCGTTGGCATCCTCGCGCGAATAGCCGCCCGACAGCGCGACGACCCGGAGCACGCTCGCATGCTTGACGAAGTCGGCGTAGAAGTTGTCGGTCGACGGAAGCGTGAGCTTCAACATGATCGGCTTGTCCGCCGGCTGCGCGGCGAGTTCGGCGGCGATCGCAGCCTTCAGCAGGTCTTCGGCGGCAGCCTTCTCCGGGCTGTTGATGTCGACTTCGGGCTCGATGATCGGCACGAGACCAGCGGCGAGAATCTGACGACCGACTTCGAACTGCTGCTTCACGACGGCGTCGATGCCGGCCTTGTTGGCGAGCTTGATGACGCTGCGCATCTTGGTTCCGAAGATTCCCTTGGCAACGGCTCGCGTGAGGAGCGCGTCCAATTCGGGCATCGGCTTCATCACCTGGACGCCGTTCGCTTCATCGGCGAGACCCTTGTCGACCTTCAGGAATGGAATCACACCCTTCTTCGACCACAGGTACTCGGCGCTGCCGATGCCGTCGATGTCGCGGTCCATCGTTCCCTCGAAGAGGATTGCTCCGAGCACGCGGTCTCCGTTGAAGGCCGGGCTCTTGATCATCCTCGTGCGCATGCCGTGGATGAGGTCGAACATCTGGGCGTCTCCGGAGTACTCGGACTCCTCGATGCCGTACAGGCGGAGTGCCTTCGGGGTGCTCCCACCGCTCTGATCGAGGGCGGCGATGAAGCCCTTGCCGGTGCGCATCTTGTTCGCTTGTTCAGTGTTCATGGACCCTCACTACGTGCGTCGTTCCGTAGAGACTGTAGTGCCCGCCAGAGGTCGCAAAAAGCCGCCAAATGCCGATGAACCTTGGCGATTAGCGCGCAGAGTCGCCTACGATGAGAAGCCTTGACGACGACGCCAACTCGCTCCGAACTTGACGCCCTCGTGCGCAGTTTCGCCTCGACCCCGGGTGGGTTGCTGCCTGCGTTGCATGCCGTCCAACACGCTGCGGGCTACATCGATCGTGCGCTGATCCCGACGATTGCCGAGGCGTTCAACCAGACGGTGAGCGAGATTCACGGCGTGATCACCTTCTACAAGGACTTCCGCACCGACAAGCCCGCTGGTCCGATCGTGCAGGTCTGCCGCGCGGAGGCCTGTCAGGCCCGCGGAGGTCGCGAGGTCTGGGAGCGGGCTCAACGCAGCGGCGCCGGCAAGGCCGTCGTCGTCGAAGAAGTCTTCTGCCTCGGCAACTGCGCAACCGGCCCAGCCGTTGCCGTCGATGGCCGCCTACATGGCGACGTCACTCCGAAGACGATCGACACCATCATCGGTGATGCGATCGCCCGCAAGACACCGACACCGACCGTTGCGTCCTCGGGCGTCGGCGTCACGATCTACGTCCCACGCGATGCCGCCGCGGTTGCCGCAGGAGCCAACGACGTCGCGAACGAGTTGTCACGCGTCGAAGGTGTGCGCATCGTGCGCAACGGTTCGCGCGGGATGCTGTGGTTGGAACCGATGATCGAAGTCGAGACTCCACAGGGACGAATCGCCTACGGTCCAGTGAGTGCCAAGGACGTGAAGGGTCTCGTCAAGTCGGGTCTGCTGAATGGCGGCGAGCACAAGTTGCGCCTTGGCCGCACCGAGGATCTCGAGTGGATGAAGCGCCAGCAGCGCATCACCTATCAGCGCGTCGGCATCGTCGACCCTCGTTCATCCGAGGACTACGAAGCGCACCGCGGCATCGCGGGCTTGCGCCGTGCACTCGGGATGACTCCGGCGCAGGTCGTCCAGGAAGTGACCGACAGCGGGCTTCGTGGCCGCGGTGGTGCAGCGTTCCCGACCGGCATCAAGTGGAAGACCGTGCTCGACGCACCGGGCCCACAGAAGTACATCGTGTGCAACGCCGACGAAGGCGACAGCGGCACCTTCGCAGACCGCATGTTGATGGAGGGCGACCCATTCATGCTGCTCGAGGGCATGACGATCGCCGGTTACGCCGTCGGTGCATCCGAGGGCTACATCTACGTGCGCAGCGAATACCCGGAGGCGATCGAAGCGCTGAATGAAGCAGTCGTTGCAGCAACGGCCCGCGGCTGGCTCGGCGACAACGTGCTCGGCTCGGGATTCGCGTTCCGCATCCACGTGCGCGTCGGCGCTGGTGCCTACATCTGTGGCGAGGAAACTGCGCTGCTCGAATCCCTCGAAGGCAAGCGCGGCGTCGTGCGCGCCAAGCCACCACTCCCCGCGCTCGTCGGTCTGTTCGGCAAGCCAACGGTCGTCAACAACGTGATCAGCCTTGGCACGGTTCCGGCGATCCTCGCCGATGGTGCACAGGCATACGCCGCGCTCGGCGTTGGTCGCAGTCGTGGCACGCAGGTGTTCCAGATCGCGGGCAACATTGCACGCGGCGGAATCCTCGAGACCGCCTTCGGCATCACACTGTCGGAGATCGTCAACGACCTTGGCGGCGGAACGGCGAATGGTCGACCGGTGCGCGCAGTGCAGGTCGGTGGCCCGCTCGGTGCGTACCTCCCGCCATCCAAATTCGACGTGCCGATGGGCTACGAGGAGTACGCCGCGGCCGATGCACTCATCGGTCACGGTGGCGTGGTCGTCTTCGACGACACCGTCGACATGGCCGAACAGGCCCGCTTCGCGATGGAGTTCTGTGCGGCCGAGAGCTGTGGCAAGTGCACCCCGTGCCGCATCGGCTCCACCCGCGGGGTCGAGCTCATCGACAAGATCCGCAAGGGTGAGAACCGCGATGCCAACATCGAGGTCCTCGTCGACCTGTGCGAGGTCATGGCTGACGGCTCCTTGTGCGCCATGGGGGGCTTGACACCCATGCCGGTGCGCAGTGCGCTTACGCTGTTCACCGAGGACTTCCACGGAGCCAACGCATGACGCTGATCGACCACGACCTGGGCACCCCCGCGCCACGCGGAGCGTCCCGCGACGCACACCTCCCCGAGGTTTCGCTCACGATCGATGGCGAATCCGTCGTCGTTCCTGAGGGAACTTCCGTGATGCGCGCCGCCGCGATCGCCGGAGTCGACGTCCCGAAGTTGTGCGCAACCGACAAGCTCGATCCGTTCGGTTCGTGCCGCTTGTGCCTCGTCGAGATCGATGGTCGCAAGGGCACACCCGCATCGTGCACCACGCCGGTCGCACCGGGAATGTCCGTCACCACGCAGTCGCCAAAACTCGAGCGCCTGCGTCGCGGCGTCATGGAGCTGTACATCAGCGACCACCCGCTCGACTGCCTCACCTGTGCCGCCAACGGAGACTGCGAACTCCAGGACATGGCAGGTGCGGTCGGTCTGCGCGACGTGCGCTACGGCTACGAGGGTGACAACCACCTGAGCCTCACCAAGGACACGTCGAACCCGTACTTCACCTTCGATTCCTCCAAGTGCATCGTCTGCTCGCGCTGTGTGCGCGCCTGCGAAGAAGTGCAAGGAACCTTTGCACTGACGATCGAGGGTCGCGGCTTCGGATCCCGCGTTGCAGCCGGTGCGAACGGCAACTTCTTCGACTCTCCGTGCGTCTCCTGCGGTGCCTGCGTGCAGGTGTGCCCAACGGCGACGCTCACCGAGAACACCGTGATCGAACTCGGCCAGCCCCGCCGCGAGGTGCTCACCACGTGCGCGTACTGCGGAGTCGGTTGTTCGTTCAAGGCCGAGATGCAGGGCGAGCAGGTCGTGCGCATGACCCCGTACAAGGACGGCGGCGCGAACGAGGGCCACAGCTGCGTCAAGGGTCGCTTCGCGTGGGGCTATGCCAGCCACCCCGACCGCCAGCTCTCCCCGATGATTCGCGAGTCGATCACCGATGAGTGGAAGAAGGTGAGCTGGGAAGAGGCGATCGCCTATTCGGCGAAGAAGCTGAAGGAGATCCAGGCCACGCACGGCCAGAACTCCATCGGTGGCATCACCTCGTCACGATGCACCAACGAAGAAGTGTTCGCGGTGCAGAAGATGATCCGTGGCGCCTTCGGCAACAACAACGTCGACACCTGCGCCCGCGTGTGCCACTCGCCCACCGGATTCGGCCTCAAGAACGCCTTCGGAACCTCGGCGGGAACCCAGGACTTCAAGTCGGTCGAGTATGCCGACGTCATCCTCCTCATCGGCGCGAACCCGACCGATGCCCACCCGGTGTTCGCCTCGCGCATGAAGAAGCGTCTGCGCGCCGGCGCGAAGCTGATCGTCGTCGACCCACGCCAGATCGACCTCGTGCGCACCCCGCACGTCGAGGCCTCGCACTTCCTGCAGCTGCGCCCCGGCACGAACGTCGCGGTCATCAACTCCCTCGCCCACGTGATCGTGACCGAGGGACTCCTCGACGAGGCCTTCGTCTCCGAGCGCTGTGAGCCCGTCGAGTTCTCGGTGTGGCGCGAGTTCATCTCCCGCCCGGAGAACTCACCGGAACAGATGGAAGCCCACACGGGCGTCCCCGCCGCCGAGGTCCGTGCGGCAGCACGGTTGTATGCAACCGGCGGCAACGGCGCGATCTACTACGGACTCGGTGTCACCGAACACAGCCAGGGCTCGACGATGGTCATGGGCATGGCCAACCTCGCGATGGCCACCGGCAACCTCGGTCGCGACGGCGTGGGCGTGAACCCGCTGCGCGGTCAGAACAACGTGCAGGGTTCCTGCGACATGGGTTCGTTCCCGCACGAACTGGCTGGCTATCGCCACGTGAGCGATGACGCCACGCGCGAGATGTTCCAGCAGCTGTGGGGCGCCACGATCCAGGACGAGCCAGGACTGCGCATCCCGAACATGTTGGATGCCGCGCTCGACGGCAC
>DAIRSS010000070.1:0-5687 GCA_036804285.1 Ilumatobacteraceae bacterium | reverse complement strand
GATGAAGCACGCGCTCGCCTGCTGCGGCACGCCCTTGACACCGATGTTGAACCACACCGGTGAGTTGAATGCTGCGCGCTGCGTGACGAGGATGTACTTCAACTCGTCGCGGAATGCATCGGCCTCGGTTGCGTCGGCGAAGTAGCCGCCCTCGATGCCCCAATTGGCGATCGTGTCGGCGACGCGATCGATGACCTGCTTCAACGAGGTCTCGCGCTCTGCGGTGCCGGGCGTGCCGCGGAAGTACTTCTGCGCGACGATGTTGGTGGCGTTCAGCGACCAGGAGACGGGGAACTCGACGCCGAGCTGTTCGAAGGCGACGGTGCCGTCCTTCCAGTTGTTGATGCGTGCATCACGCTTCTCCCACGCGACGAGGTCGTATGGGTGAGTTCCCGGCGTCGTGAACTTGCGAGTGATGCCGATGGTGAGACGCTCTGGCGCGAGGGACATGTTGATCGTTTCCTTTTTCTTCTGAAGATGTGTGATGTGTGCTTGCGATTGATGTGTTGTAACTCTGTTTTCAAAACCTGTTGGGTACTGCTGCTGTCGTCACCGTCGTCTGTCGTCTACGTCGCGTCTCTGTCCTGCCCTCAACTTGCTGAGTTTCCAGCTGTGAACGAACGTCCAAGGGGGTCAGCCGCACCACTGCCGGGGTCTCGAAAGAGACCACAACATGTTGTGTCGAACCTGGCCCCATTGCAGGTTTGCCCACAACTGGTAGGGATTGATTACAGCACTGTAATTCCCCCCTGTCAATCATTCCCAACCCTGCTCGAACCTCGTTTCGTCCTGATCTTTCTTGGCTTTCGTCAAACCTCGAAAAAGAAATCAAAGTGTCACAAAATGCAACCGACTTCGTCGCAGACCCCCCGTCACAGGTCCAGGATCGAAACCCCATGCTGCCGTGAAACGTCGTCGCGCCGTTGCCGGTTGCGCCCCGAAATATACGGCCGTCCCCCTGTGTGGAGGAAGTGGATAACCGTGTGAATTACCGATTTGTTCTGGGGATCAGCCTGTGGGAAACCTGGGTACTAGCTGCGGACAACTTCGACCCGAACGGGAATCCCATTTAATACCGCGTTCCCCGACAGTGGGTCCATCTGGTCGTGGTCGGTGAGCACGTTCGAGTTCACGCCCGCATAGCGTCGCGCGACATCGAGTTTCACGCCCTCGACCTCGTGACCCCATCCGTGCGGAAGGCTGACGACGTTCGGTCGGATGTCGCTCGTGACGTCCACCGTGGCGACCACACTGCCGACGCGCGAGGTGACGCGCGCAAGCCCGCCCGAGGAAACGCCGACTCGTTCCGCATCGCTCGGATGCATCTGCAACGTGCACCGTGGCTTGCCCTTCACGAGCACCTCGATGTTGTGCATCCAAGAATTGTTCGACCGCACGTGACGACGCCCGACCAACATCATCTCCTCGCTCGGCTCGGCGACCATGAACGCCTCGAGTCGTGCGAGATCGTCGAGCAACGGCTCTGGTGCGAGTTCGACCTTGCCACTCGGCGTGCGCAACACCTCGGGGATGCGCGGCTCGAGCGGACCGAAGTCGATGCCGTGCGGATGCTCGCGCAACGTCGCGAGCGAGATCCCCTTCGGGTTCGTCCCACAACCATCGCCGTACGGGCCGGTGCGCAACATGAGATCGAGCATGCGCTCAGGTCCACGTGCGGCCGACGTGGTGACGATGCCAGCGATCTCATCACGATCGCGACCGTGGATCGGTGACGAAGAATCCTTCAACAAACCGTTGAGGAGCGCATCGAACGTGAAGTCATCCACCGCCTGCGGATCGACGCCTGCGCCGAGACCCTGGGCGATGCCCGCCAGCTTGGCGAGGATCTCCCACTCGTCGGGCTGACCTTCGGGAAGCTCGAACACCGGCTCTGAATAGTTGGCCACGTTGCGAATCGAAAACGCGGTGAACACGAGGTCGAAGTGGCTGCGCTCGAGGTGCGACGGTGGCGGCAGGATCACGTCGGCGTGCCGCGTCGTCTCGTTGATATAGATGTCGACGGCCACCATGAACTCGAGCTGCTCGAAGGCCTCGTCCAACTGCTCGCTGTTGGGAGTCGAGAGCACCGGATTGCCCGCGACGGTGACCATCGCACGGATCTGGCCTTCGCCCTCGGTGAGGATCTCCTCTGCCATCACCGCCGCCGGATACTCGCCGAGCGCCTCGGGAAACTTGCGCACGCGCGAGTGCCCTCGGCCGATACGGAAGCCCTTGCCACGACCCTTCTCCCCGCGCGTCGTCGGATTGCCCGCAGCCGGGAGCGGGAACATCACGCCGCCGGGAGAATCGAGATTTCCGGTCACGACATTGACCACGTCAACGAGCCACGACGCCGTCGTGCCGAAACTCACCGTGCAGGTGCCGATGCGGCCGTACACGCATGCCGACTCTGCGTCCAACAATTCATTCGCCAACCTGCGGATGACGGCGGCCTCGATTCCGGTCGCACGCTCCACCGATTCCGGCGTGAACGGCGCGAGCGCGCGGCTGACCTCTGCGATCCCCTCGACGTGTGTGCGCAGGCGATCGCCGACGTCTGCGCGACCGGTGGCGAGGATCGCATTGGCGAGCGCGGCGAGGAACAGCGCATCGCCGTTCGGGCGAATCGCGATCCACTCGTCTGCGTGCTCGGCGGTCTTCGACCTCCGCGGATCCACGACGACGACCTTGCCGCCACGCTCGCGCAGCGCCTCGAGGCGACCGGGAAAATCGGGTGCGGTACACAGGCTGCCGTTCGACTCATACGGGTTCGCACCGAGCATCAGGATGTAGTGCGTGCGATCGATGTCGGGCACCGCCACGGAAGCCGCCGTGCCGAACAGGTATCCAGAAGAGATCTGCTTGGGCAGCTGGTCGACCGAGGATGCAGAAAAGCGCTGCTTGGAACCGAGCGCTTGCAACCACACGCGGTTGTAGATGAGTGGCGACAAGTTGTGCGCATTCGGATTGCCGACGTACGCGCCGACCGACCCACGACCGTGACGCGCGATCACTCCACTCAATCCCTTGTCGACCTCGACCCACGCCTCGTCCCACGACACGGGCACGAATTCGCCGTTGCGCTTCACGAGCGGTGTGCGGATGCGGTTCGGGTCCTCGTGCAACTGCTTGAGCGTGCTTCCCTTCGGACAGATGAAGCCCTTCGAGAACACGTCGTTGCGGTCGCCACGGATGCGCGTGACGGTGTCACCGGCGACGGTGATCTCCAACCCGCACGTCGCCTCGCAGAGTGGACACGTGCGAAACACGGTGCGTTCGGTGGATGCCATCTCCCCATCGTGCCATAGGCTCATTCGTCGTGCGCCACGAGCATCCGCTTCCTCAGCGTGAGGTGACGCCGCCTGAGGTGGCAGCCATGACGCGCACGCGCATCCCCACCGCACACGGCTCTCGCCCGCACGTCGGGCTGTGCATGGTGATGAGCCTGGATGGCCGCACCGTCGTCGACTCACACTCCCGACACCTCTCCGGTCCAGCGGACCTGGCGATGCTCATCGCCCTGCGCCGCATCGCCGACGTCATCATCGTCGGGGCCTCGACGGCCATCATCGACACCTACGACCAAACGGTGCGCCAAGACCTCCCGATCGGCGTCGTGACGACGACCGCCCGCCTCAACCCGAACGCACCGCTCTTCGACCAAGGCCCCGGTTTTCTCATCACCCCCGAGGACACGGTCGTGCCCGACGGATTCCGCGTCGTTCGCGCAGGCCACAAGACGGTCGATCTGGCGCGCGCACTCGAACAGATCGAGGGCGACTTCGCCCAACTCGAGGGCGGACCGAGCCTGAACGCCGCGATGTTTTCCGCCGACCTCGTGGATGAAATCAACGTGACGGTGAGTGCGAGTCTCGTTGCCGGCAAGGGGCCGTCACTGGCGGGACCTGCGATTCCGTTGATGCATCGATTCCACCTGGTCCACGTCGTCACCGACGAAGGCTTTGCGTTCTTGCGATACCTCCGCGCGCGTTAGGCGCGGGTCGAACGCTTCTGCAACAACGCGAGTTCGCGACGGAAGTCGGCCGCGTCGTCGAAGTTCTTGTACACGCTCGCGAAACGCATGTAGGCGACTTCGTCGGTCGCACGAAGTTCATCGAGCACGCTGTGGCCGACGTCGGACGTGGTGACGTCGCCACCCACGAGGCGCAGTTTGTCCTCGATCCGCTCGACCATCGCCATGATGTCGATGTCCTCGACCGGGCGACCCTTGACGGCGGCCTGGATACCGGCCGAGACCTTGGCCCGATCGAAGGGCTGACGCGAACCGTCGCGCTTGATCACGAACAGTGGCTGGTTCTCGAGACGCTCATAGGTCGTGAACCGGTAGCCACAGTCGGTGCAGCTGCGCCGACGGCGGATGGCGGCGCCTTCCTCGGACTCCCGAGAGTCGATGACCTTGGTGTCAACGCATGAACACGATGGGCAATGCACTGCAGACAACAGTACCCCTGAGAGATATATCAGTTGTGCGATGGTGCGAGTTACGGAATGCGCACTTGCTGACCCGCGGCGATCTGATCGCCGTTCAGGCGCACGAGCTCATCGACGAGATCTGCGGTGTTTGCCAACGGCGCGATGCGCTGAGCGATCGCCCACAGCGTGTCACCAGGTTGAGCGATGATGTACTGCGGCTCCATCGCTGCACCAGCAACCGTGAGATCGGCTTCTGCAGGAGATCCCGTCGCACCGACGACTGCCGTGACGGCGAGGGCAAGGATTGCCGCGAGCAGGCCGACTGCGGCCAAGCGACGGCGGGCGTAGACGCCGCGTGACACCGGTCGGGGGCGCATCGACGGGTGGCTGGCCGAGCGAACGCGGCGAACCGGGGTCGCCGAGCCTCCCTCGATGACCGTGAGACGTGGGGTCCGACGGATCGGACCGGTCGAGTCGAAACTGCGGTAGTCGAGTGCAATGGCCATGGTGGTGGTCCTTTCGGGTGGGTTTTTGGGGGAGGATCTGGTCTAGTCGGGGGGTCGTGCGGGGTTTGGAGCTGATCGGGGCTGGACTTCCTGGCACCACCCACCCTAGCGAACAGGTGTTCGCAGTTGACGGATTTTGCGAACATTTGTTCTCCGAACAGGTGTTTGACCTGGGGGGCGAACACCCGTACGATGGATCCATGACCAGCCGCCAGCCAGCCCAGACCCCATCCCTGACGGACCGCCAGCGCGGCATCCTCGACTTCATCGAAAAGAACATGCGGGAGCGGGGCTATCCCCCCTCCGTCCGCGAGATCGGCGAGGCCGTCGGCCTCAGCTCCTCGGCCACGGTGCACAACCACCTGGCCGCCCTCCAGAAGATGGGCTACCTCCACCGCGACCCAACCAAGCCCCGCGCCATCGAAGTTCGCTACGAGGCCTCGAGCGGTGTCGCCATGGAGCGCAGGCCAACGAAGCACGTCCCGCTCGTCGGCGACGTCGCCGCCGGTGTCAACGTGCTCGCCCAGGAAAACGTCGAAGAACTCGTTCCCCTGCCGATGGACTTCACCGGCGACGGCGAATTGTTCATGCTCCGGGTACGTGGCGAGTCGATGATCGACGCCGGCATCCTGGATGGCGACTACGTCGTGTGCCGCCAGCAGACCACCGCCAACAATGGCGACATCGTCGTTGCGGGAATTCCCGGCGATGAGGCCACGATCAAGACGTTCACCAAGAGCGGCAACA
>DAIRSS010000069.1:0-5950 GCA_036804285.1 Ilumatobacteraceae bacterium | reverse complement strand
ACGAGCCAAACAGCAGGCGTACGGAGCGAGTCACCGAAGAACAGCGTTGCAAGCGTGAAGAACACCACGGCGCTCGCCGCGAGGGTGGCTCCTTGAAGTGCATTCACGAGGATTGTTTGGTTCTTCGTGTCGATGATCGGTTTGAGGAGCCCGACCCAAATCAGGAACCATGCGCCGAGCCCGACGATGACGCCATCGACGATCACGCTGAGTGGATCGTTGCCGAGTCTCCGGGCCGAGATGTACGTCAGACCGAGTGCGAGCAGGATCTGAAGGAGCAAGAAGAACACTTCGGAGAATGCTTGTTGGGCGATTTGATCGTCGAAGCGTGAGTCGAGGATCTGACCAGCGATGGATGAGCCAGCGATGAGGAGCAGCATGGGCCAGATGCGATTGTCGGGCTTGTTGACGAGCGCAGAGACGACGAGGGCGACTGCAAGGAGCGCGGTCGCAGCGAGGTATGCCCCGGACGCAACGGAGTCGTTGTTGGTCACGGAATTGACGACCCCAACGAGGATTCCGATGGCGCCGCAGGACACGGAAACGCGATGAAGTGGCGCGTTTGGCACGGAAAAACGGTACTACATCCCTGAAAATCAGGGTCGGATGGAGTATTTTGGAAACAGGCGGAGGCTTAGTCCTCGACGAGCGTTTCGGCGCTCGTCTGTTCGTGTGGAGAACCGCAGATGTTTGTCACTCGCCATTCGCCGGTCAGTGATCCTCAGTTGCGTGAGCAGCTGTGGACGCTTTATCGGCGCGCGTATGCGCGAACTGCGGAGGACGCCGTCACCCATGAGATGTTGGACCGCCACGAGTTCGACGACCAGGTGCTCGACCCCACCAATCGTGCGTGGGTGGTCTGGGAAGGTGAGTTGCCGATCGCGATGACCCTCGTGGCGACGGACGTCAAGCGAACGCGATGGCTGAGCGAGTTGTATTTCAAGAAGCACTTTCCCGAAAAGTTCAGGATGGGTCGCATCCACTACGTGGTCTGGGCGGTCATCGATCCGTCGTGGACGACGAAGGGTGCGAGTCTGTTCCTTGCCCGACATGCCATGGCCGTCGAAGCTCGTGAAGGAGCACTCCTCGTGTTCGACATGCCGGAAGAGAACCAGCCAGAAGCGACTGGTGGCGCAGCCGAACTGATGACGCGTATGGCGAGGATGGTTGGGGAGGCAACACTCATTCCTCTCACGGTCCAGCGCTATTACGCACTTGATTTTGCACCTTCAATCCCCTCGACGCGCGATTCAGACGAGGACAGATCGTCGGCGACGGCCGCGCAGTAGGAGCGATAGATTGGCGGGGTAGCCATGAGCGCCCCGCAACCCCGATCGTGATTCGCTGATGAGCACCACCACGCAAAGCGTGACCGTTGTCGTACCAGGGACGCACTTGATGTCCTCGATTCTCGGAGAGCGGGACCAGAACCTGCGAGTCATCGAGGATGAGTTCCCCTCGACGTCCATCCTCGTTCGCGGAAATGAAGTGACCCTTGAGGGATCAGATGCTGCACTCGTCGGCAAGCTCTTCGAGGAGCTGACCACTCTCGTGCAGGGCGGACAGAATCTCGACACGTCGACGCTCTCACGCGCAATCGGCATGGTGCGAGCAGACCAGCGTCCGAGTGTCGTGCTGACCCAGGACATCGTTCGAATGAGCGGTGGGAAAACGGTCCGTGCCAAGACGAGTGGTCAACGGCGTTACGTGGATGCGATCCGCGACAACGTGGTGACGTTCGGCATCGGTCCAGCAGGCACGGGGAAGAGCTGGCTTGCAGTCGCGATGGCAGTGCAGGCGTTGAACTCCAAGGCAGTCCAACGCATCATCCTCACGAGGCCCGCGGTCGAAGCTGGCGAGCGCCTCGGTTTCCTCCCTGGTGACCTTGCCGCCAAGATCGATCCGTATCTGCGACCGTTGTACGACGCGTTGCACGACATGGTCGGGGCCGAACAAGCAAAATCGATGTTGGAGCGCCAAATCGTCGAAGTGGCTCCGCTGGCATTCATGCGTGGACGCACGCTGAACAACTCTTTCGTGATTCTCGATGAGGCCCAGAACACAACTCCTGAACAGATGAAGATGTTCCTCACCCGTATCGGCTTCGGAACGAAGGTCGTCGTGACGGGAGACACGACGCAGGTCGACGTTCCTGATGGTCGCAGTGGCCTGCGCGGAATCGAAAAGGTGTTGACGGGGATTCGAGATCTTGCGTTCGTGCATCTCGATGCATCTGACGTCGTGCGGCATCGAATCGTCGCCGACATCGTTGCCGCGTACGAAACGAGCGACCAAGTGCGGCGAGGTGAGCCAACCTCGTGATGTGGCGGCGTCCAGGTAAGTACGCCCCGCGACGGAACGGAGGAGACGGCGAGGTCGAGGTCTTCGTCGTGGACGAGCAGCATGATCACGCTCTCGACATGTCGCGTTGGCAGAAACTCGCAACCGACGTTCTCATTGCTGAACGAGTGACGGGCCAGAGCGAACTCACAGTGATCTTCGCTGATGAAGCAACCATGGCGGAGTTGAACACTCAGTTCATGGGGAAGCAGGGACCGACCGACGTGCTCGCGTTCCCGATCGATGCCATTGAGGCGTCCCGAACTCCGGGTCCAGGAGCGCTTTCGTTCGGTCCGACCAAGAAGCCAATCGACGTCCACGATCATCCACTGCTGCTCGGTGACGTCGTGATCTGTCCTGCGGTCGCGTCTCGTCAGGCATCCAGTCACGCCGGTGACTTCGAGAGTGAGATCGCGTTGTTGTTGGTCCACGGAATCCTTCACGTGTTAGGCAACGACCACGACACCCCCGAGGCTCAGGCCGCCATGTGGGCTCTCGAAAGGAAGCATCTCGAGGCGTCGTTCTGGTGCGGCCCTGCGCCACACAATTTTCGTCACGTGCCGGAGACGACCTCGTGATCGCGACCACGTTCTCCAACATGCATGCATGGATGATCGTTGGCATCGTCGGCTTGCTCGTCGTCCTCGTCTTCCTCGCACTTGCAGAGATGAGCCTGTCGCAGATGACCAAGCCCCGAGCGGCTGCGCTGCTTGAACAGGGTGTGAGATCGGGGAAGGCCCTCACACGACTCGCCGAGCAGCCAACGTTGTGGGTGAATCCACTCCTTCTCACCGTCAACGTGTGCCAGACGATCCAGGCCACGCTCACCGGGATCGTTGCAGGGGACCTCTTCGGGCCTCTCGGTGTCGTGATCGGCGTGGTCCTCAACGTGGTGCTGTTCTTCGTGGTCGCCGAAGCGGTTCCCAAGACCTATGCGCTCCTGCATCCGGTCAAGGGGGCGACGCTGACCGCACGACCAGTGGAACTCCTCGTTCGATTCTGGCCACTTCGTTTGGCATCGAACTTGCTGATCAAGTTGACGAACGTCATCGTGAAAGGCGAGGGCTTGAAGCAGGGGCCCTTCATCGGCGAGTCAGAGTTCCTTGGCATTGTCGAGGCCGCGGCACAGGACAGCGTGATCGAGCATGAGGAACGAGAGCTCATCGAGTCCGTCATCGAGTTCGGTGACACGATCGTGCGAGAAATCATGGTTCCCCGTCCAGACGTGGTGTTCGTCGACGACGATCTCACCGTGACCACTGCATTGAACAAGGCCGTCGATGAGGGCTTCAGCAGACTTCCGGTGTTCCGCAAGGACGACGACGAGGTCGACGATGTCGTCGGAGTGGTCTACGTGAAAGACCTCGTGAAAGCCGAGCGCAATGGGCGAGGCTCGGACCCAATCATCGGCTTGATGCACCACATGGACGTGATCCCCGAGACGAAGCTCGTCGCGGAAATCATGCGCAACATGCAGGCAAACAAGTACCACATGGCGATGGTTGCCGATGAGTACGGGACGATCGTTGGTCTCGTGACCCTGGAGGATTGTCTGGAGGAGCTCGTCGGGGAGATCGTCGATGAGCACGACGAGGAACATGCGGTCATCCAAGCGGTTGGAAACGGTGAGTTCCTGGTCGCAGGGTCGTTGCCGATCACCAAGGTGAACGACGAACTCGAGCTCGCCCTTCCGGAGAAGGAATACGACACGCTTGGAGGGTTCATCTTCGGTGAACTCGGCAAGGTCCCGTCGGTGGGCGACTTCGTCGAATGGAACGGATGGCGATTCACGGTCGACACGCTCGATGGTCGCAGGATCCAGCGAGTCCGCGTCACGAACGTTTCCGTCTGACCACTAAGGTCGGCCGTATGGACATCTCGCTACAAGGAAAGACCGCGCTCGTCACCGGTGGATCGCGCGGAATCGGTAAGGCCATCGCCGCAACGTTCGTTCGCTGTGGGGCAAACGTGATGATCGTGTCGCGCAAAGAAGACTCGTTGCGGGCAACGGCAGCCGAAATCGGCGGGAACATTGCGTACGTCGCCGCCAACACGGGGGACGTGGACAGCGCAGAGTCGGTCGTCGAACAGACACTCGCGAAGTTCGGGGCGATCGACATCTTCGTCAACAATGCGGCAACCAATCCGTACGCCGGACCGATGATGGAAGTCGACCAGTCCCGTTATGACAAAACCTTCCAGGTGAATCTCCGTGGACCAGTCTTTTGGACCCAGTCTGTGTGGAATCACTGGATGAAGGATCATCCGGGAGTCATCGTCAACATTGCATCGATTGGCGGACTGCGCACGGAGGCAAGTCTTGGTGTTTACAACTTGACCAAGGCTGCCATCATCCACATGACGCGACAGCTGGCTGGCGAACTCGGCGAGACGCGCGTGGTGGGTATTGCACCAGGTTTGATCGTGACCGACTTTGCTCAGATGCTGGTCGACAACTTCGGCGAGACACTTGCCAAGCGCCTACCGACGAAACGTCTCGGGCAGCCACAGGACATTGCGAACTTGGTCGCGTTTCTCGCCAGTGACCTCGCATCATGGATCACGGGTGAGACCTACGTGATCGATGGTGGTGCTGGAGTAACCGCAGGGACCATGTAGCGCACGAGCTTGGCACCGCCTGAGACCAGCGCAAGTGTTGCCACGATCGAGCCGACGAGATAGGGGGCTCTGAGGCCGAACGAGTGGGCAATGAAGCCACCGGCCAAGGAACCGAGCGCACTTAGGCCTGTCCCGATGAATCGATAGACGCTGTTGACGCGGCCGAAGAGCTCTTCAGGGATGAGTCGCTGTCGGAGTGAGACCGTGACGATGTTCCACGTTGTGCTCGCTACGCCCATGAAGAGCATCCAGAATGCAATGATCGCAACTGAAGGGAAGAACACGTAGATCAGGCCGTCGATCGCAAAGATGATGTATGCGTACAGAATCGTCTTTCGCCCCAAGTGATTGGCGATCCGATCGCCAATGAGGCCGCCGAGTATTGATCCGATAGCGAGAATTGCAAGGAGTGCTCCGTAGAGGGATCCGGTCACTCCAAGTTCGTCAGCTGCGTACTTCACCCAAATTGCGGCTCCAAGTGCGCCAGCGAAGTTCACACAACCAAGCATGATCGCAAGCAGTCTGATGAATTGGTGGTTCCAGAGCCAGGTCAAGCCGTCGACGAGATCGCGGCGAAAATGACGGCTTGAGGTGTCGGCCTGTGTCGGCTCCGATTGGAGCGCGATCTTTGCGATGATCACTGCGGCAAGGGCGAACGAGGCGGCGTTGAGACCGAATGGGGTGCCAATGGAAATGACGAAGAGCCACGATCCCGCTGGAAGTCCAATGAAGTTGTTGCAGATCATTTCTGTTGTGTACAGAAGACCGTTCGCACGTTCGAGCTGCTCCGGAGGCACGATCGCAGGGAGAAGTGCCTGTGCAGTCATATCGAACAGGACTTCGCACGATCCGATTACGGCCATCAGTGCGATCAGCATCCAGATGGTCAGTACGTCGGTTGCGACACAGAGAGCGAGGACGGCATAAACGATCGCCCTGAGCCAATTGACCGCGATCATCGTTCTCCGTCGATTGATTCGATCGATGACGA
>DAIRSS010000068.1:0-6005 GCA_036804285.1 Ilumatobacteraceae bacterium | reverse complement strand
CCCTGATTCGCCAACCGAGGAGATCAACAATGCCCACTGCTGCGGCAAAGAAGAAAGCTGAACTGGCGAAGAAAGCTGCCGCCAAAAAGAAGGCGGAGTTGGCCAAGAAGGCCGCCAAGAAGAAGGTCGAGCTGGCCAAGAAGGCTGCGGCAAAGAAGAAGGCTGAACTGGCGAAGAAGGCCGCCGCAAAGAAGAAGGCTGAACTGGCGAAGAAGGCCGCCAAGAAGAAGATCGAGTTGGCCAAGAAGGCTGCGGCCAAGAAGAAGGCTGAACTGGCCAAGAAGGCTGCGCGCAAGAAGCTCGAGGAGAAGCGGGCGATCGAAGCGGCACGCAAGAAGGCACAGCGCGAAAAGGAGATGGAGCGTCGCCGGATCGCTGCAGAGAAGAAGAAGGCACAGCTCGCGCGTCAGAAGGAATTGGCTCGAATCGCCGCGGAGAAGGCCAAGGAGAAGGCCCGTATCGCCGCCGAGAAGGCTGCGATTCGCGAGGCGAAGGAAAAGGAGCGCATCGCCATTCGCGAAGCCAAGGAAGCCGCACGTCTCGCAGCTGCCGAGGCGAAGAAGGCTGAAGAGGCACGCCTCGAGGCGATCCGCAAGAAGAACGAACCGAAGCCGAAGGCCACGCACGAAAAGACCGAGTTCTTGGACGGGATCTACGCCACCAAGGATTTCGACCACAAGTTCCTCGCCTCACAGCGTGAACTCCTCCTCGAGATGCGTGCGGTGCGAACGACCCAAGCCGCACGTCTCGAAGACGAAGCCAATGCGTTGATCGAGGATGTCGAGATGGGTGACGTGCAGTTCGACGAAGAGGGTGGCGAGGGCGACACGATGGTCGTCGAGCGCGAGCGAGACCTCGTGCTGTCGGCAGAAGCGCGACACGAGATCGAAGAGATCGATGCGGCCCTCGAGCGAATTCGGGTCGGTGATTACGGTTATTCGATCCACAGTGGTCTGCCGATTCCGCGCGAGCGCCTGAAGGCGATCCCGTGGACGCAGGAGTCTGTGCAGGAACGGGTCGGCGGCATCGGTCGTCGATGACCGTCGCTGATGAGGCGATCGCGGCGACGCGAGTACGCCTACCGATTGCTGGGGCGCTCGTAGGCGCAGGTCTGATCGTCGCTCTCGACCAGCTGACGAAGTGGTGGGCGTTGAACGCCCTCGATGACGGACGCACCATCGACATTCTCTGGACGCTTCGGTTTGCGCTCGCGTTCAACGAGGGGATGGCGTTCTCGCAGGGCACGGGCCTCGGTCGATTCATTGCGCTCATTGCGGTCGTCGTCGTGGTGGCGCTCATCAGGTCGTTGCGCACGAATACCGACACTCGCGCACGGATCGCAACGACGCTGATCATCGGCGGTGCAGTCGGCAACGTCGTCGACCGGATCTTTCGCGGGTCGTCGTGGCTCGATGGCGCGGTCGTCGACTTCATCGATTTGCAGTGGTGGCCGGTTTTCAACATCGCCGACATGGGCATCGTGTGTGGGGCGATCGTGCTGGGCTACACGGTCATTCGACCGGTGCGAGCGCCGGAGTATCCACGTGGCTGAAGAACTGATTCCTTCCGCACTTGCCGACCAACGACTGGATCGCGTCGTGTCGATCATCGCCGACGTGAGCCGGTCGGTTGCCGCCGCACTGATCGAGGCCGGTGCGGTCACCGTCGACGGAGAGGTGTGGGGTTCTGGCAAGGTCAAGGTTCGTGAGGGTCAACGCATTGCCGTCGACGTCTCACTCGTGCCACGCAAGGAGCTTCCTGGCGCTGACGCATCGGTTCTCCTCGACGTGGTGTTCGTCGATGCGGACGTGATCGTGATCAACAAACAGCCCGGAATCGTCGTGCACCCGGGTGCGGGGAATCCCACGGGTACCGTCGTCAATGGTGTGCTTGCGATGTATCCGGAGGTCGCCGGAGTCGGCGATCCGATGCGCCCGGGCATCGTGCATCGGCTCGATGCTGGGACGTCAGGGCTGATGGTGATCGCTCGTTCGGCTCGCGCATACGACGCGCTCGTCGATGCGCTCACGCGACGAGACGTCACCCGCGTGTACAGCGCGCTCGTGTGGGGTCACCCCGAGGTCGACGAAGGTGTGATCGATGCTCCGATCGGTCGCGACCACAGGGATCCGACGAAGATGGCCGTGGTCGTCGATGGAAAGGTCGCGCGAACGCGATTCGAAGTCATGGAGCGATACGAAACTCCACAACCGTGCGCACTCGTCGAGTGCCGACTCGAAACGGGTCGTACCCACCAGATTCGCGTCCACCTCGAGTCGATCGGTCATCCCGTGGTCGGGGACGCGGCCTATGGCGGTGCGCGCAGTTCGTTGTCGGCACCGCGTCCGATGTTGCATGCTCGACGTCTGTCCTTTGCTCATCCCGGTACGGGTGAGGAAGTGTCCTTCGAGGCCGAGATGCCACGCGACATGGCGGACGTGGTCGCGAAGTGCGGTCGCTAGTCGACTAGTGGTGCAGTTCGGGCCACGGGGCTGAGCCCTTGGCGGCCTCGGCGATCTTTGCAAGCGTGTAGTCGGCGAGGTGCTGGCGCATGTGTTCGCCCGCGACGTTCCAGATGGCAAGCAACACGCAATGGCCCTCGTGGTCGCAGGCACCGTCCTGGTGTGGCTCGCCGAAGTCGCCGAGGGTGATCGGGCCGTCCGCTGCCGCGATGATGTCCGAGAGGCGAATCTCCTCCGGGCTCTTGGCAAGCACGTAACCACCTCCGACACCGCGCTTGGACTTCACGAGCCCCGCGCCTTTCAAGACGAGGAGGATCTGTTCGAGATACGGCTGGGGGAGACCGGTTCGCGCAGCGATGTCCCGCACGGAGGTCGGTCCCGTGTCGTCACGGTGGAGGGCGAGTGACAGCAGTGCGCGACACGCATAGTCGCCTCTCGTCGAAACTCGCACGTAGGTAGTGTAGGTCGCACCCTCATGACGACCGAAGCGCCTCCTCTGCGCATCCCCCAATACTCAGGTGCGTGCACGGCCAACATCGTTCCATCGGTCCTCGGACCGGGCGGTTGTGACGCACTGCCACCGTGGATGCCCGAGGTCGCGCGTGGAGCACGCAACGTCGTGGTGCTCGTGCTCGATGGTCTCGGTTGGCATCAGTTGAATGCCAGGCGCCATCTCGCGCCGACGTTGGCATCGATGTCAGGTGGGTCGATCACCACCGTCGCGCCGACGACGACCGTGACCGCGCTCACCTCGATTGCCACCGGTCTCACACCGGGGGAACACGGAATGATGGGGTATCGCATGGACCTCGGCCGTCGTGTCGTGCAGATGCTGCGCTGGGCCGACGATCGCGGAGACGTGCGCAGGGAGTTTCCGCCCGAGATGGTGCAGCCGTGTCCACCGTTCATGGGGGCCAAGGTTCCCGTCATCAGTCGAGCAGAACTCGAGGGCACCGCGTTCACCGATGCCCACTTGCGTGGCACGACCGCTCTCGGTTGGAAGGCGGCGTCGTCGATCGCCGTCACGATCGGCGAGCAGCTGCGATCGGGTGCGCGATTCGTGTATGCGTATTACGACGGCGTCGACAAGATCGCTCACGCGTGTGGATTCGGTGAGTACTACGACGCAGAACTTCGTCAGGCTGATCGCATCGTCGGTGACGTGTGTGCCCAACTCGGCCCCGATGACGTGTTGCTCGTCACCGCGGATCACGGCCAAGTGAGCGTCGGAGACGATCTTGCACCGCCGCACGCCGACGTGCTGAGCAACGTCGCGTATCAGTCGGGCGAGAGTCGATTCCGGTGGTTGCACGCGAAGTCGGGGAGGGCCGATGACGTCATTGCTGCCGCTCGTTCGCATCACGGCGACATCGCCCACATCCTCACGCGTGAGGAAGCCATCGACCGAGGGTTGTTCGGTGCGCGAGTGTCGGATGCCGCACGGAAGCGTCTCGGCGACGTCGCGTTGATCCCATCTGGTCGTCACAGCTTCGAGGACCCCGAGGAGAACGGGCCTCATGCACTCGTGTGTCGCCATGGGGCGCTCACCGACGAAGAATTGGACGTCCCGCTATTGGCATTGCGGGGCGGGAACTGACACAGTGGAGTCATGAGCGAAACCCCCAACGTGAACGCTGAAGCCAACGAACGACTCGGCGGTGCAGAAGTCGTCGGTGCGACCGAGGAGGTGCCGACTGAATCGGTGACCGCGCCCGCCAAGGTGATGCGCATCGGGTCGATGATCAAGCAACTGCTGGACGAGGTTCACTCGATGAACTTGGATGCGCCGAGCAGGGAGCGACTCGCCGAGATCTACGAACGATCGATCGTCGAACTCGCAGAGGCGTTGTCACCGGACCTCGCCGACGAACTCCGATCACTTGCGCTTCCGTTCAAAGATGGCGTGATTCCGACCGACAGCGAGTTGCGGGTGGCCAAGGCCCAACTCGTCGGCTGGCTCGAGGGATTGTTCCACGGCATCCAGGCGACGCTCTTCGCCCAGCAGATGGCAGCACGTCAGCAACTCGACCAGATTCGTCAGCTGCCGGGAACCCCCAACGGGCCGAACGGCACGCCGGCGCCTCCTGGCAACTATCTGTAGTCCGACTCCTTCATTGGTCACTGACGTGCGCGGGGTCGCGTAGACCCCACTGCTACTGTCGTCTACCTACTGACGAAAAGGAGGCCCTCGGTGGGGGATTCATTCACCCACTTGCACGTCCACACGGAGTTTTCGATGTTGGACGGGGCCTCACGCCTGAGCGAACTGGTGGCCAAGGCGAAGTCGGACGGTCAACCCGCACTCGGCATCACCGACCACGGGAACATGTACGGGGTCATCGACTTCTACAAGGAGTGCACCGAGCAGGGCATCAAGCCGATCATCGGCACCGAGGCCTACATGGCCCACGAGCACCGCAGCGAACGCCCGTCGCGACGAGGCCGCATCGACGACACCGGCGGCGAGACCGAGGGTGGCGGCAAGGTGTACTACCACCTCACGCTGCTCGCGGAGAACAACGTCGGCTACAAGAACCTGATCAACCTCGCGAGCCGCGCCTTCCTCGAGGGCTACTACTACCAACCCCGTGTCGACTGGGAATTGCTCCAGCAGTACAGCTCGGGTCTCATCGCGACGAGTGGTTGCCTCGGCGGACACGTGTTGCAACGTCTGATGCGCGGTGACGTGAAGGGCGCACACGACTGTGCGGGACGACTGCAGGAGATCTTCGGTCGTGACAACTTCTTCATCGAATTGCAGGACCACGGTCTCGCGGATCAGGTGCGCACCAATCCGCTGTTGATTGAGCTGGCCAAGTCGATCAATGCTCCGTTGCTCGCGACCAATGACACGCATTACACGCACCGTGAGGATCACGAGAGTCACGACGCGCTGTTGTGTGTGCAGACCGGGTGCACGATTGCGGATCCCAATCGGTTCAAGTTCGAGGGCAACGAGCACTACTTGAAGACCGCCAACGAGATGCGGTACTTGTTCCGCGAAGTGCCCGAGGCGTGCAACAACACCTTGTGGATCGCCGAGCGCGCAGACGTGAAGATCGAATTCGGCAAGTACGTGTTGCCGGACTTCCCGCTGCCGAAGGGCTTCGCCACCGATCGCGACTATCTCGCGCACCTCGCCCTCGAAGGGGCCAAGGCGCGTTGGGGAGCGAAGTTGCCCAAGGAAGTCTCCGACCGGTTGACCTACGAGTTGAAGGTCATCGGCGACATGGGATTCTCGTCGTACTTCCTCATCGTGTGGGACCTCATCCGCTACGCCAAGGAACACGACATCCGCGTCGGCCCCGGTCGTGGTTCGGCCGCGGGTTGTGCGGTCGCGTACTGCCTCGGAATCACGAATCTCGATCCGATCAAGTACGACTTGCTGTTCGAGCGCTTCTTGAACCCGAGCCGCATCAGCATGCCCGACATCGACATGGACTTCGACTCGCGATACCGCGACCAGATGATTCGTTATGCGGCCGAGAAGTACGGTCGCGATCGCGTCGCCCAGATCATCACCTTCGGCACGATCAAGGCGCG
>DAIRSS010000067.1:0-6281 GCA_036804285.1 Ilumatobacteraceae bacterium | reverse complement strand
AGGCCTGCACCCACCTGCACCGCACGCTCGGCAACATTCGCGACCTCGGCGCAACTGCAGCCGTCGCGCTCAACCCCGCCACGCATCCATCGGCGATCGAAAACGTGCTCGATCTCGTGGATCTCGTGCTCGTGATGACGGTGAACCCGGGCTTCGGTGGTCAGAGCTACATCGCGTCGATGGAACCCAAGATCGCAGCCGTGCGCAAGATGATCAACGACCGAGGACTCCAAGACTCAGTCGACCTCGAAGTCGACGGCGGCATCTCGGCCAAGACCGTCGGTGGCGCAGCGGGTGCGGGAGCCAACGTGCTCATCGCCGGCAGCGCGATGTTCAAGCACCCCGGTGGTCTCGGTGCAGCAGTCAGCGAACTGCGCGAACTCGCAACCGCGGCTCGCAAGTAGTTACTTGCGCCGCAGGGCCTGACGCGCTCCGCTGAGCGAGCGTCGCCACACGATCAGCCCGACGAGCGATCCAATCGCACCGAGCACGCTCAGTGCGATGACGAGCACGTACCGCCAGAGGTTCTCGGTGATGCCGACGAGGACACCGGAGGGAATCTCACTTCCATCCACGTTGAGCGTGCGAATCGGATCTTCGAAGGTCGGACAGCTCGCTGCGGTGTCGGTCTCGCCGAGCACCGCGTCCCCGCCGAAGAGCAGCCGCTCCTCCCGCACCTTGGACGACAGCACTCCGGTCTGGGCATCGCTTTCCGCACCAACGAGATACGTGGCGCCACTCGAGAGGAACTGGGCATCACTGCCGTACTCGACCCCGAGCTCTCCGCCGAGGTCCGCTCCCGCGCGCACCTGCTCCACGCGATAGACCGCGACGGTTCCGCTCACCCGCAACACGGTGCCGACGAAGACGATCTGTGGCTCGACGGCCGGCGCACATCCCTCAGGAAGCGTGGTGACCGCGCTCGGCACGGTGATCGGCGACGGCGCGATCACCGCCGGATCCTCGCTCTGCTCGAGCGGCACCGAGTCGACGGGAACGGGTGGCGGCACGGTGGCGCGAACGGGAGCAGCCCACATCGACGCCGAAGCGACGAGGACGATCACGGTTCGCACGCGCACGAGACAACGCTAACCGCATGCACTCCTCGCCTCGCGGCGAGGCTCTAGCGACCGATGAACTTGGGGTCGCGCTTCTCGGCGAAGGCAGCCATCGCCTCGATGGTGTCCTTGGTTCCGAAGTTCACGCTCTGTGCGGCACCTTCGTCATCGAGGGCCTCTTCCAACGTCACGTTCATCGCGTTGTTCAACATGCGCTTGGTCTGTGCGAGCGCAATCGGCGGACCGGCGGCGAGCTTCTTCGCCCAGTTGTCGACGAAGGCGTCGACGTCGGCGTCTGCGAGCACGCGATTGACGAGACCGATGCGCTCGGCTTCGTCTGCACCGATGATCTCACCGAAGAACGCGAGTTCCTTGGCGCGGTGCAGACCGATGCGGCGCGGCAACACCCACGAGCCACCGAAGTCGAGCGACAGTCCGCGGCGAGCGAAGATCTCGGAGAAGCGCGCATTCTCGGAGGCGACGACGAGGTCGCACACGAGCGCCATGTTGCAGCCAGCACCGACGGCCACTCCCCGCACCTTGGCGATCGTCGGCTGGGGCATGCGCTGGAGCGTGAGGCAGATCTCGCTGATCGTGCGCATCGACGCGAGTGCGTGCTTGCCGGCCGAGCGCGCTCCACCATCGGTGAGGTCCGCTCCACTGCAGAACTCTCCACCTGCGCCGGTGAGCACCATCACGCGGTCCTCGGACGAGTCCGCGATCTCGCGGAACGTGGCGAGGAGTTCCTGCCACATGGTTCCGTTGGCGGCGTTCTTGCGGTGCGGACGGTTCATCGTCACGGTGACGACGCCCCCCGAGCGAGCAACCTCGAGTGTTTCCATTTCACCGACGATACTGAGGGGATGGGATTCAATCCTCATCGCAAGCGCGTGAAGCGAGCCTCGGACGTGGTCATCGTGGCGAGCGCGATGGTCGCCATTGCCCTCCTCGTTGCGTGGGCCTTCCTCGGATGACGGGCATCTGGGACGGCCTGTACGGCCCGGTCGAGGTGCGGCGCGTGCAGCCCTACGAAGCGAACAAGCAGTACGTGTGTCCCGGGTGTGGCCGTGACATTCCCGTCGGGATGGGTCACTACGTGTGCGTGCCGAGTGAGGCAACCGACCTGCGCCGTCACTGGCACTATGCGTGCTGGGATCGCCGGGTGCCGAACGCACCGGGCTGATCAGATGTCGAGACCGGGCAGGTCCTCGACGTTGACGTCCTTGAAACTGAGCACGCGCACCTTGGGCACGAAGCGGCTCTTGCGGTACATGTCCCACACCCACGCATCGGTGAGCGTGATCTCGACGATCGGTCGCGGTCCCTCGGACAGCACCTTCACGTCGACGTTGTTGGCGAGATAGAAACGCCGATCGGTCTCGACGGCGTAACGGAACATCGAGACGACGTCTTGATACTCCTGGGCGAGCTGTAGCTCGCGTTCAGCTTCGAAGTTGTCGAGGTCGTCGGTGTTCAAGAGGCGCCGACGCGGCTTATTGGTCTTCGCGCTTTTCGCGAACCTTGGCCGACTTACCCTTGCGGTCGCGCAGGTAGTTCAGCTTGGCGCGGCGAACGTCACCGCGCTTGACCATCTCGAGCTTGGCGACCGAGGGGCTGTGGAACGGGAAGGTGCGCTCGACACCCACGCCGTAGGACAGCTTGCGCACGGTGTAGGACTCGGAGATGCCCGAGCCGCTGATGGCCACGACGTTGCCCTGGAAGATCTGGACGCGCTCCTTGCCACCTTCCACGACGCGCACGTGCACCTTGACCTCGTCTCCCGGACGGATGTCGGGGACGTCGGTGCGCTTGTTCTGGTTGTCGACGATGTCGGTGGTCTTCATCTGAGAGGTCCTTCGTGGCGGGCTCGACGAGGCAATACCCGTTAAATGGTGAAGGTAGAAGGATACGGGAGCGGTGGGAACTCTTCCAACAGGGCTTTGTCCTCACTGGAAAGCCCTCCGCGAGCCTCGATCAGGTCGGGCCGGCGGGCAATCGTGCGGTGCAGGGCCTGGGCGAGGCGGAACCGCTCGATGCGGGCATGGTCCCCCGAGCGCAGCACCTCGGGCACGACCCACCCGCGGAACTCGGCCGGTCGGGTGAACTGTGGTTCTTCGAGCAGCCCGGAGGCGCCGAAGCTCTCCGTCACCGGCGAGACCGCATTGCCCATCACACCGGGGATCAAGCGCGTGACGGCCTCGATCACGAGACACGCCGCCACTTCCCCGCCCGCGAGCACGACGTCGCCGACGGAGATCTCCTCGTCCACGAGGTGTTCACGGATGCGATGGTCGACACCCTCGTACCGACCACACAACAAGCTGAAGCCGTCCAGTTCGCTCAACCTGTTGGCGAAGGCTTGATCGAAGCGCTTGCCGCCCGGCGACAACAAGAACAACGGCCGCGGCGCACCGGAGCGCTCGAAGGAATCGAAGATCGGCTGCGGGCTCATCACCATTCCCGCGCCACCGCCGAACGGAGCGTCGTCGACCGAATGGTGCACGTCGCTCGTGTGTTCGCGCAGGTCGTGGCAGGTGATCGTCACCTTGCCCTCCTTGCGCGCACGACCGAGCAGGCTCTCCTGACAGAAACCGTCCACGAGCGACGGAAAGATCGAAAACACGTCGATGCGCATCACTCGCCCTCCAGGTCGAACAGTCCCTCGGGTGGATCGATCGTCACCACACCCGCATCTCGTGACGTGATGAACGGCGTCGGCACGAGGGCACCAGAGTCGAGCTCCATGATCGGATGCGCGGGGTTGTCGATCACCGCGACACACGTGCCGCGCTCATGACCGGAAACGTCCACCACGCGTGCGCCGATCAACTCGTGCACCCACACGACGGAGGAATCCTCGATCGGCTCGCCGTAGACCTCGGCGTTCGTCAGTCGCTCGACGACGTTGCGATCATCCACTCCTGCGAGCACGACGAGATGTCGATCAGTCGAGGGTTTGCACGATGCGAGTTCGTACCACTCGCCGCGAATCCAGACCTTCGCGCCGACTGCGACGCGCTGCGGATGCGGGGTGAAGAAGTCGACGTACATTTCGCCACGCACGCCATGCGGTCGACCGACACGGCCGACGTGGAGACAACCCGCAGGTGGGGTTGGTTCAGTCGTCGACGAAGTCGACATCAACGTCCACTCCGTCGCGTTCTGCTGCGGCGCGCACCACGGTGCGGATGCTCATCGCCGTTCGTCCGCGACGACCAATGACGCGGCCGAGGTCGCCTTCGCCAACTCGTACTTCCAACACGATCTTTTCGCCGTCCGCGAAACCTTCGACCTTCACGGCCTCCGGGTCGTCCACGATCGAGCGCACGACGTGCGTGAGCACGGCGGTGGCGACGGGAGCAGGAACGAGGTTTGCGGTCTCTGACACGATGGTCGACTGACGCGGGTTACTTCGAGGACTTCGAAGACTTGGTGGCCATGAACTCGGACCATGCGCCCGAGATCTCCAACAACTTCTTCACGCGCTCGGACGGCAACGCGCCCTGCTTCAGCCACTTGATGGCCTTTTCGTTGTCCACGGTGAGAGCCGATGGCTCCGACTGCGGGTGGTAGTTGCCGACGATCTCGAGGAAACGGCCGTCACGGGCGTTGCGGGTATCGGCCGCGACGATGCGATAGTGCGGCTGCTTGGTTTTGCCCACTCGGGTGAGGCGAAGCTTTACTGACATGGCCTTGAGGCTATCGGGGGCCGAGGTGAGAGCCCAACGCCGCGGCCAAATCCATACCCTTGCCGCCTTTCTTGCCGCCCATGCCCCCCATGCGCTTCATCATCTTTTGCATCTCCATGAACTGCTTCACGAGCCGGTTCACGTCCGCGATCTGGGTTCCCGAGCCCTTGGCGATGCGCGCGCGCCGCGAGCCGTTGATGACCTCGGGCTTGGCCCGCTCCTCGGGGGTCATCGAGCGGATGATCGCCTCGGTGACCTTCACGAGATCGTCCGAGATCTGCGCGTCCTTCACTTCCTTGGGCATGCCCGGAATCATCCCCATGATTCCCGACAGCGGTCCCATCTTCTTCACTTGCTGGAGCTGCTCGAGGAAGTCATCGAGGGTGAACTGTCCCTCGAGCATCTTGGATGCCGCGGCCTCGGCCTGCTCCTTTTCGAACACCTTCTCGGCCTGCTCGATGAGCGTGAGCACGTCCCCCATGCCGAGGATGCGACTCGCCATGCGATCGGGATGGAACTGCTCGAAGGCATCGAGTTTCTCGCCCGTGGCGGCGAACGCGATCGGCTTGCCGATCACCTGTTTCACCGACAGCGCCGCACCACCTCGTGCATCGCCGTCCAACTTGGACAGGATCACGCCGGTGATCGCGAGCGTCTCATCGAAGGCCTTGGCCACGGTGACCGCGTCCTGACCCGTCATCGCATCGACGACGAGGAACGTGTAGTGCGGCGAGACCGCACCGGAAATCTCCGCGACCTGACGCATCATCTCCGCATCGATCGCGAGTCGTCCTGCGGTGTCCACGATCAACACGTCGCGACCCTTGTCGCGGGCCTCGGCGAGTCCCGCACGAGCACACTCGACCGGATCACCGGGCTGCGAGAACACCGGCACGTTCAGTTGCTGACCGAGCACGCGCAACTGCTCGACGGCGGCCGGTCGCTGCAAGTCCGCTCCGACGAGGAGTGGATTGCGACCCTGGCTGCGGAACCACGACGCCAACTTCGCCGCGCTCGTCGTCTTACCCGAACCTTGCAGACCCGCCATCAACACCACCGTCGGCGGTTGCGAGGCATACGAAATCTTCAGCGTCTCGCCGCCGAGCATCGCCACGAGCTCGGCGTTCACGATCTTGACGATCTGCTGACCCGGGTCGAGAGCGGCGGACACCTGCGAACCGACGGCCTGCTCGCGGATGCGGCCCACGACGTCGCGCACGACGCCCACGTTCACGTCGGCCTCGAGGAGTGCCGTGCGAATCTCGCCCATCACCTCGTCGACTTCGGCCTCGGTCAGGCGGCCCTTGCCGCGCAGGCGCTTGAAGACCCCGCCGAGGCGGTCGCTCAGTGACTCGAACATGATGCGCGCAAGGCTATCGGTGCGAGCAAGTGGGGCTCAGTCGAACAGGGCGTCGACGAATTCGTCGGGGTCGAAGGCGACGAGGTCCCCGATCGTCTCGCCGAGACCGACCAACTTGACCGGAATCGACAACTCCGTCTCGATCGCGAACACGATGCCACCCTTGGCCGAGCC
>DAIRSS010000066.1:0-6299 GCA_036804285.1 Ilumatobacteraceae bacterium | reverse complement strand
TCTTTTCACGCACGCGATACGCGATCGCACGAGCACCGTTCCACGAGCGGAACACCGCCTCGACCGCGCCGCGCAACTGCTTCATCGGCTCCTGTGGGAAGTCCTTGCCGGTCTCGCGCTTGACGACCGCCTTGTAGGTCTCACACAGCGACTTGAGCGCCGACGACGGCAGGTCGGCATCGCTCTTCACGCCCGCCTTGTGCTTGGCGTCCTCGAAGGGGTGCTCGAACTTGGCGCCGTCGATGCCGAGCACGATGCGGCCGTACATGGAGATGAATCGGCGATAGGAGTCGTACGCGAAACGCTCATCGTTGGTGCTGGTGGCCAGCCCCACGACGCTCCGGTCGTTCAGACCGAGGTTGAGGACCGTGTCCATCATTCCCGGCATGGAGAACTTGGCGCCCGAACGCACGGACACCAGGAGTGGATTCGCAGGATCGCCGAGCTTGGCCTTCATCTTGCGCTCGAGACCCGCGACGTGGGTGGCGAGTTCCTTGTCGAGACCCTTCGGCCAGCCCGAGTGCATGTAGTCGCGGCAGGCATCCGTGGTGACCGTGAAGCCGTGCGGCACGGGCAACTTGAGCACGCTCATCATCTCGGCCAGGTTGGCGCCCTTTCCTCCGAGCAGGTCCTTCAGGCTCATCGGGGACTTGCGGTGCTTGTGGTCGAACGCGTAGATGTACGGCATTCCACAAGTCTACGGTTCGTGCCCGAACTCGGGCCGAGGCGAGCGTCGCTCAGGCGCCTCGCTTGACGAGCGCAAACGCACGGTGACCGCCGACGGAGGTGACGACACCGACCACCGCCCCGTCGCGCACGACCTCGGACCCGACGACCATCTCGGGTGAACGCTCGATGACCCGGAGTTGTCGTGGAGGGGTCGCCTTGCGTGAGTCCATCCGCTCGACGAGTTCCTGTCCGGGATAACAACCCTTGGTGAAACTCACTGCGTGTTCGACGATGCCCGTTTCGGCGGGAACCATGTCGGTGGAGATGTCCTGACCCATGAGCGGCCATCCGCACTCGAGACGAAACGCGTCGTAGTCATCCAACGTCCCCGGCGGGATCGACTCGCCGAGCCCGACGTTCGGTGCGAACACGTCCCAGGCGCGACCGTCGCCCGACCATGCACGCAGCGCACCCTCGATGCGCACCGGCTCGGTCGTGCGGATCGCACGCCACACCTGGCCACTCAGCTCCATGTCCGCACGCACGCGGATCTTGAAGCGATTCAGTCGCGCAAGCGCGGCCTCGCCGAACCCAGGCTCCATGTCGAGCACGTAGCGGTCGTGCGTCGCACACGTGATGCGAAGAACGACGTCGATCTTGCCCGTCGGTTGCAAGAGGAACGCATACCGCGAGTCGCCGATCTCGAGAGAGTTCACGTCCTGGCTGACCTGGGAGTGCAAGTACGTCTTTGCATCCGGTCCGGTCACCGTGATGACGTCACGCTCGATCGGAACGAAGAACGCGCTCATGAGCGTTGAGTCCGACGCGCACTCATCCGACGCGCCGCAGGAAGCGCGGCGAGCAATGCGGCGATCTTGTTGTGGCACTCGAGATCCTCGTCCTGCGGAATGCTGTCGGCGACGATGCCGGCGCCGGCTTGCAGCGAAGCCCCCTTCGGTCCGACGAACATCGTGCGGATCGCGATCGCGGTGTCGAGGTTGCCGCTGAAGTCCACGTAACCGACGACACCCGCATAGGGCCCCCTGCGCGTCGGCTCGAGCTCGGCGATGATCTCCATCGCGCGCACCTTCGGCGCTCCGCTCACGGTTCCGGCAGGAAGCGTGGCGCGCAACACGTCGATCGGTCCGAGTCCTTCGCGCAACTCACCCGAGACCTGCGAGGTGAGGTGCATCACGTGGCTGTAGCGCTCGAGGGTCATCATTTCATCCACGTTCATCGAACCGAACTTGGCGACGCGTCCCACGTCGTTGCGGGCGAGGTCGATGAGCATGACGTGCTCGGCGATCTCCTTCGGGTTCTCACGCAGCTCGGCGGCGAGGTGACGGTCGTGTTCGTCGTCGCGCCCACGCTTGCGGGTACCCGCGATCGGTCGCGAGATCACCCTGCCACCAAGGAGCTGCACCATCGGCTCTGGCGAGCTGCCCACGATCGTGATCTCAGGGTGGCGTACGTAATACATGTACGGGCTCGGGTTGACCTGGCGCAGCACGCGATAGAAGTCGAACGGGTCGGCGTTGAGGTCGATGTCGGTGCGCTGCGACAGCACGACCTGGAAGATGTCCCCCGCGCGGATGTACTCCTTGGCGACCTCGACCGATCGTTGATAGTCGCTCCCCTTGGCCACCTCTCGCGCAGCAACGGCTCGCTCCTCATCGCTCGGCGGTTCCACGGCAACGTCACTGAAGGGCTTGGAGAGATCGAGAACCGTGCGTTCGATGCGCGCGATCGCCGCGTCGTAGGCGGCATCGATGCCCGCAGCATCGAGACCGTGCACCGCGACACTTTCGAGCACGTAGGCGCGTTGGCGCCAGTGGTCGAAGGCGACGAGTGAGCCGATCATCGACATCACCGCATCGGGAAGTCCGCGATCATCGGCACCACCTGCGGGAAGTTGCTCGACTTCACGCACGACGTCGAATCCGAGGAAGCCCATGAGCCCACCTTGGAGCGGTGGCAACTCCGACAGGAACGGCGCGCGATAGATCGCCAGCAGCGACTCCATCGCCGCCAACATGCCGCGATCGAGCACCGTGCCGTCCGGAAGTGGGCCGTCGGCGCTCACGACGCCATCGCGCAACACGAGCGTGCGCTGGGCATTGCGACCGACGAAGGAATATCGACTCCAGCGTTCGCCGTGCTCGACCGACTCGAGCAGGAACCCGGGTTCATCACCGACGAGTTTGAGGTATGCCGACACCGGCGTCTCGACGTCAGCGAGGACCTCGGTCCACACCGGCACCACGCTGTATTGAGCGGAGAGTTCGCGGAACGTCGCGCGGTCTGGCTGGATGCGCATCAGATGTACAGACCGGTGGATGCCTCGATGCGCGAGGCCGCGACGGCGTGCAAATCACGCTCGCGCAACATGATGTAGTCCTGACCTCCGACCTCGACCTCGTAGCGGTCGTCGGGGCTGAAGAGCACTTGATCCCCCACTTCGGCGACGCGCACGTTCTGACCGAGCGCAACCACCTGGGCCCACACGAGGCGCTTGGCGACCTGCGCGGTCGCGGGAATGAGGATTCCACCCATCGAACGGCGCTCGCCGTCGGTCGACGGGATCTTCACGAGTACCCGATCGTTCAGCATCTTGATCGGGAGCTTTTCCTGCGCGGAAGTCACGCCTGAAGGGTACTGGTCACCCTCGGCGGCTTCACCCCGAATTGTCGGGCTAGCGACCTTGGCGCGCGGCTCGTTGCACGAGACGAAGCGCGGTGTTCACGCCCCGCTCCGCTTCGTACATCGCCATCAACATGTCGTCGCCGACGTCGGCGGCATTCGGATCGCGGATCGCCATCGCTCGACGCTGAGCGAGATCGGCGATGCGCTCGCGGCACCGCTCGAGAGAGTCTGCGAGGGCGGCCAACTCGGCGCGAGTGCTCTCCGTGTTGGCGTCCGACATTCATCGCATCCTAAGTGGTGTACGCAAGCCCAGACATGACAAAGGCCCCCGAAGGGGCCTCCATCACGTGATCCCAGGCGGCGGACCCGGAATCACCGTCGCGCGATGAACTCGCGCGGAGATCTCAACCTATCGGGTCAAAAGTTGGCCCACCAAGTCAGCGTGACCGATTGCTTCGTCCACCAGCGGAGCGCGCCATTTGGGCGCGAGGCAACTCCGACGATGGGCAGATGTCGGCCAATTCACATGTCACACACATGGGCTTCTTCGCATCACACACGCGACGACCGTGCAGGATGAGACGCAGCGAGAACTCGCCCCACTCTGCCGGCGGCAGCAGTGCGTTGAGCTCGTGCTCCACTTTCACCGGGTCTTCTTCGATCGTGAGGCCGAGTCGACGCGACAGGCGACCGACGTGAGTGTCGACGGGAAGCCCCGGCAGGTTGAACACGACGCTGCGCAACACGTTCGCCGTCTTGCGACCGACGCCAGGGAGTGTGACGAGGTCGTCGATCTCGTGTGGCACCACACCGTTGAATCGCGTCATCACCGCGTGCGCCATCCCGATCAAGTTCTTCGCCTTGGTCTGATAGAAACCGGTCGAGCGAACGAGCTCCTCGACGTGACCGATGTTGGCGACGGACAGTGCCTGTGGGGTCGGATAACTCGCGAACAACGCGGGCGTCACCATGTTCACGCGAGCGTCCGTGCACTGCGCCGAGAGGATCGTGGCCGCGAGTAGCTGAAAGGCGTTGTCGTGCGTCAGTTCGCACACCGCCTCTGGATAGATGGTCTTCAGTCGCCGCAGGGTTTCGGTTGCGCGATCTTGCACCTTCTTCGATGGTTTGCGTGACGCAGACTTCTTTGCAGGCGCCTTCTTCGCAGTCTTCTTGACGACCTTCTTCGTCGCCTTCTTCGTCACCTTGCGCGCCGCCACGGGGCGAACACTAGCCAACTACCCCTCGGTAGCCTGAACGAAATGGCAGTCCTCGAAATCAAGCGACGTCTCGTCGATGGGGACATGGCCGACGTCGATGAACTGCTGCGCCAAGTCGAGCGTGCCGACGGACAACGACCACTCTCCGACCACCTGTGGATCGACCTTCGTGAAGGCGGTCGACCAGGATTCGTCGGTCTGCTCGCGTGGATCCCTGGCCACGACCATCTCGTGGCGTACTGCCAGGTCTCACGCGGCAACGACTCGTGGTCACTCGACATCGTCGTGTCCCCTCACCACCGCTACGAAATGTCGAGCATCGGGCCCGAACTCCTCGGCGAGGCGCTGCGCATCATCGCCGCCGAGGGTGGCGGGCGCGTGCACTGGTGGGTGTTCGAACCGACCGCGATGCATGCCGATCTCGCTCACCACGTCGGTCTCGCCGAGGGTCGAACTGCGATCCAGATGCGCGTCGGACTCCCGATCTCCGCACCCGCTCCAACGATCACGACTCGCCCGTTTCGTGTCGGCCAGGACGAGGACGCGTGGCTGCGAGTGAACAACCGCGCGTTTGCCGCACATCCCGAACAAGGTGCGTGGACGATCGACATCTTGCGATCGCGCCAACAGCAACCATGGTTCAACCCGAACGGTTTCCTCCTGCACGACGTCGATGGCGAGCTCGCAGGTTTCTGCTGGACCAAGGTGCACCTCGACACTCAGCCGGTGCTCGGTGAGATCTACGTCATCGCCGTCGACCCCGACCATTCCGGTCGCGGGCTCGGCCGCGAACTCACGGTGAGCGGACTGCGCTATCTCCACCAGATCGGCGCACCCGTGGGAATGCTCTACGTGGATTCGACCAACGAGCGTGCGCTGTCGATGTATCGCTCGCTCGGCTTCGTCGCACACCACACACAACGTGCGTTCGTCGGCAACGTCATCTAGCCTCCTAGCCATGTCGAGCACCCACGAAACATCACTTCCCCGCTGGTCCGTCGCTGACGTTCACGAGAGTTTCGAGGCGCGCAGCTTCACCGACTCGATGGAGCGCCTCGGCGCCTCCATCACCCGCCTCGAAGCGCTGTTCGAGGAACACAACATCCGTGCCATCGAGCCCCGCACGCCGAGTGCAGCAGATGGTCAGGCCGCAGACGCGACGATCGCGGCATTCAACTCGACGGTCGCCGACTCGGAGATCCTGCTCTCGTACGTCTATGCAACCGTCAGCACGAACTCCCGCGATGAGCGCGCGCAAGGCCTGCTGAGTGAACTCGAGAACCTCGATGCGCGTGTATCGCCACTCCTTGCTCGCCTTGCCGACTGGGTGGCTTCGCTCGGCGCAAGCGATCTCGCTCTCGTGAGCAACGAGGCCAAGGAACACCTCGGACCGCTCACCCGCCTGCAAGATCGTGCCGAACACCAGATGTCGGAAGCACAAGAGGGCCTGTATGCCGAACTCTCGACGACGGGATCGTCCGCATGGGGCCGTCTCCAAGGCGACCTCACCTCGCAGCTTTCCGCCGAGGTGAACTTGCCGAGCGGAACCCAGACGATGCCGATGGCGGCGATTCGTGGTCTCGCCACCGACGGTGACGTCGCAGTGCGCAAGGCCGCATACGACGCCGAGATGCGCGCATGGCCGACCGTTGCCGTCGCATGCGCCGCGGCGATGAACAGCATCAAGGGTGAGGCGAACATCGTCAACAAGCGCCGCAACTGGAAGTCCCCACTCGATGCATCGCTGTACGGAAACTCCGTCAGCCGCGC
>DAIRSS010000065.1:0-6565 GCA_036804285.1 Ilumatobacteraceae bacterium | reverse complement strand
GCGATTCCCGTGATCGTTGCAGCGATTGCCATCGTCGTCATCGGTGTCCTCGTCTTCTAGCGCCCCGAGCGCGAACGATCGCGCTCGCATCGCCGAACTCCTCGGTCGCACCCCACAGGGTCGATTCGAAGTCGTCGTGCGCACCCTCGACGGTGATCCCGTGGTGCTGCGCAATGAACCACTCCTCGACGACGGCACGCCGATGCCCACCAGGTATTGGCTGTGCGGCGAGCGCGAGACCGTGCTCGCCGGTCGACTGGAATCCGAAGGCGCAGTCAATGCCGTCGAGGCCGAACTCGATCCAACACTGATTGCCTCAGCCCACGAGCGCTACGCCGCCGAACGCGACGCACAGATCCCTCCAGACCACGTGGGGCCGCGACCATCGGGCGGTGTTGGTGGCACGCGCGTCGGCGTGAAGTGCATCCACGCTCACCTCGGCTGGTGGCTCGCGGGTGGCGATGACCCCGTCGGCACGTGGGCCGCACAACGACTGGGCCTTGACCGAGCCAACTACATCGTGACGTCAGCACCCGTTCGGGGCGAGAAGCTCGCAGCGATCGACATCGGCACCAACTCGACGAATCTCTTGCTCGTGGACGAAGTCGGGCAAGAGGTCGAGCGTCGTGTCACGGTCACGAGGCTCGGACGCAACCTCGCAACGACCCGGGAGCTCAGCGAGGAGTCGATGACCGCGACGCTGGAGACCCTTTCTGGCTACATGACGCTGATTCGCGAACATGGCGTGCAGCGAATCCTCGTCACCGCCACCGAAGCGTGCCGGCGAGCGAACAACGCCGAGCAGTTCATCACTCGCGCACGGGACATCCTCGGGGTCACACCAGAGATCGTCACGGGCGACCGTGAAGCACACCTGTCGTTCCTCGGTGCGACCGCACACCTCGACCTCATCGATGGAGACACGCTCGTCATCGACATTGGTGGCGGCAGCACGGAGATGATCGTTGGCAATGCTTCCGGCGTTCGATTCTCGGTGAGTTACCCGATCGGTGCGGTGACGCTCACCGAGTCACACTTCACCACTGACCCACCGCGGCCCGAGGATCTCACGAATGCAATCGGTGAGGCAACCGACCACATCGACGACCTCGTCCGCGACCATCCTGAGGTCCTCGACGTCACCCGCGTCGTCGGCGTGGCCGGCACGATCGTCACGGTCGCCGCCGTCGAGATTGGACTCCAGACGTTCGATGCAGACGCACTGCATGGCTTTTCCCTCACCCGCGAGGCAGCTGAAGACGTGTTCCGCACGCTCGCAACCGAGCGCCTCTCGGATCGGGTCGCCAACCCGGGTCTCGCACCCGAGCGCGCCGACATTATCGTCGGAGGTTGCTGCGTGCTCGTCGGGATCATGCGGCGCCTCAAACTGGATGAACTGATCGTGTCGACACACAACCTCCTCGACGGCCTCGTCGCCGATGCGCGAAGTGGACTGAACTCGTGACACGTTTCGGTGGCCATCCCGCAAGCGTCGTGACGAACGCACCGATTCGCCTCTACGGGCGACGGATCCTGATCCGTCCCCTCGTGCCGACCGACTTCGAGGCCTGGAGTGACGTGCGGATGCGCAACGGCGAGTGGCTGACCAAGTGGGAACCACTGAGCCACCCGCACAGCCCGGACCCGTCACGCAGCCGTGATGCGTTCACCAATCGATGTGCCTCGCGCGACCGTGAGCGCCACGCCGGGAACGCGTATGCAATGGGGATCTTCGTCGGCAACTCCTTCGCCGGTGAGATCAACCTGAACAACGTCGTGCGTGGGGCCATGCAGTCGGCGACGATCGGCTACTGGATCGACCGCTCGCGTGCGGGGAATGCCTACATGTCCGAGGCGGTCGTCGTGATGGCCAAGTTCGCCTTCGAAGAGCTGCGCCTCCATCGCATCGAGATCTGCATCATCCCGCGCAACACGAACAGCCTGCGCGTGGTGGAAAAGATCGGTCTCCGCAACGAAGGACTTGCCGAGCGCTTCCTCGAGATCAACGGCGAATGGGAGGACCACTACCGCTTCGGTCTCACGACCGAGGAGTGGTCGACCCGTCGCGACGAACTCGCTGCGAACTGGCTCTGACGTCAGGCGCTCTTGCGCAACTGGTCGAGCTCGCTCGCCCGCTGCTTGCGCAACGCACTGCGACGCTTCCAGTCCTTGGTCTTCCAGTGACGCAGTCGCTTGCGACGCGACAACTGCTTTCCGACGTTCGCGTCGTGATGATGCACGGGCTTCCAATTCGGACCCGGCTCGATCACGTCGTCAGGCTCGACGCCGTGTGACACCAGGTTCACCACCCCGTGCAACTCACTATTGACGCGATGACGCTCGTTGTGCGCGTGCGCTCGCAGTTCGACCTTCGGTGGCAAGATTGCCTCCCGGTCCCGATGACGCTTGCTCATTGACCCCGCCTTTCTCACCCGCAGGTGATGACGAATTCTTCTGTGCTCGCTCCCCTTGGCGACACCATACACCTGGTGCGCGATGCCGTCAGCGCGGCGGGACGGACGTTTACTTCTTGGTGATCTTGGCCTGCAGGGCGGCCAGGCGCTCGGCGAACCAGGGCTGGCGCGTACTCCACAACTGCGGGTCGAGTTCGCGTGCGACGGCCTCGGGGTGGGTACGAACGTCCGCCATCGCCGCGATCGTCTTCTTCGTCTCGATCACGAGTTCGCGCGGTGCACTTGCCGCACGTGCGGCAAGCTCGTGCGCGCACGACAGGAGCTCGTCATCGGGCACGCACTTCCAGGCGAGACCGATGCGCTCGGCTTCGCGACCAGAGAGCACTTCGCCGAACACGACGGTTGCCATCGCGGCCTGTGGTCCGGCGATTCGTCGGAGCATCCACGTATGTCCACCACCGGGATGGATCCCGATCTGCAAGAAGCGGGTGTCGAACTTGGCGCGCTCGGCAGCGATGCGCACGTCGCACCCGAGCGCGAGGTTCATCCCGGCGCCGACGGCTGCTCCGTTCACTGCGGCAATCGTGGGGAGCGGACTGCGCGCGATTCGCAGGAATCCTTCGTAGATCACCCCGAGTGACTCGCCGTCGGCTTCGGCCAGATTGCCGAGGTTCGCGCCCGCGCAGAACGCTGGTGCTGCTCCCGTGACGACGACTGCGCCAACCGACGTGTTCGCTTCGAGTGCATCCATCGTGGACACGATCTCACCGACCATTTCCTTGGTCAGGGTGTTGCGTTCCGCGGGATTGTCGAGCGTCAGCGTCGCGACGCCGTCGACGATGTCGCATCGCACGAGAGCCATGTCGCAAGGCTACAGAGGTCGCCTCGCACCGACCGGCGTCAACGCACTACCCTCCATTGCAATGCTCGATCACGTGTTCACCGATGCCATCGGGGCGCTCCGGGACGCCTTCAGCAACGCGTTCCTCGAGCGCCAGGCCTTCGAGGAGCACCTCCAGTCCGACGTGTTGCTCGGCGATCTCGTGTGGGAGACGAGTTATGGGCTGCCCGGCGAGGGCACCCCACCGCGCGTCGTCGCGCACATCACCTTTTCATGGCCGAGCTGGAGTCAGGCGCTCTACCGCAGCTGGTACGTCGAGGGAGTCATGCTCGAGCGCCCTGCCATCGACATCGAAGTCGTGTTCCGTGTCCAGCGGCTCGCCGACCAGCCCCAGCCGAACGTGGTGGAGGCGATCGCGGTGCAGGAGAGCCCGGCCATCGGCGACGGCAAGCTCGAACGCGACAACGTCACGATCGAGATCTGTCATTCACTCGCCACCACCACCGACTACGCCATCGAGATGACGTATGGCGGTCAGTACGAATTGAATGAAGAGACTCTGCAGGACGGCTCGAGTGCCGTGCTCGATGAACACTTTGGTGCCCTCGGTGGCTGGGTCGCCTCGACACTGGTCAAGCTCGGTGACCTCAGGCTGTCATTCCTTCCCGCTGAAGAAAACTCCTAGTCAGCCGAGTCGGGGCATCCGTGCCCCACTACGGACATTTGTCCGAACTAAGGTGGTCTCGTGGCCGTCAGTAAGGCAAATAAGTGGAAGACTCCAGTCGAGCGGGTGCATAGTCACCTCGCCGACAACGTGCGCACTGCTCGGCACGAAGCAGGACTCACCCAGGATCAACTCGCTGAGTATGCAGGACTCGAGCGCAAGAGCATCAATCGCATCGAGAACAACCGACTCTCGCCCACCATCGACACGCTGGTGCGCATCGCGATGGTGCTGCGGGTTCCGGTCTCCGACCTGATCGACGGCTGACGTCGCCTTTCAACCAGAGAAACGCGTCGCGAGATCTCGCGCAGCCTTGATGCACGCATCGGCAAGTGCAATGGTGTCGTCTGTGTTGTGCCCGCCGAGATAATCGGTCAAACAGATGTTGGCGACACCATCTTCTGCGAATCGCCGCTCCACTTGGGCCGAGCCGAATCCGTTCAGGCTGACGAACGCAGCGACGTCGGCATCGACACTGATGACGTCGAACAGTGGGGCTTCACCGATTGCTCGGATCTGACTGGGGTCAGTCAGCGTGAAGGGCTCCAACACACCGACCCTTGCCTCGATCCCCTCCGTGCGCACGAGCACGTCGAGCGCAACGGAGAGATAATGCGCGATCAGCCCAGCCGTGACGGGATCGGTGTCGCACACTCCGATGATCACGGCCGACTCCCGCCGTCTTGTCGTCGATCATCTTGGGAATCGTCACGCCACATCAGCGCGAAACGCTATCCCAAGTCTGGTACTGGATGGTGGGATTTGCCGACGTTGGCGGTCAGCGATTGCGTTCGGCGACGGCATGCACCTCGATGCCACCGCGCGGGCGCTGGGTGAGTTCGACACGAACCCACACCGGCTTGACCGTCGTCATCACTTCACCTGCGATCTCCGCGGCCAACGCCTCGGCGAACACCGCCATGTTGCGGAAGCGCCACAGATACAGCTTGAGCGACTTGGACTCGATGCAGAACTGATCGGGCTGGTACTCGATGACGACCTTGGACAGGTCCGGCTGCGAGGTCACCGGGCAGATCGAGGCGAGCTCATCGCTCGTGAAGCGCACGGTCGTGACGTGGGCCGGCGCAGGGAAGACCTCGACGTGGTCGATGGCTTCGCGCACGGTCGATCCGAGGACGGTCAGTTTGTCGAGCGACACGTCGTCCAGCGTATTGGGGCGATTCGCGATGCCCTACCGCATGTGGGCGGGAATGAGCGTGCTCAGCTGCACCAGCGGTCGTGGACCGACGTGGGTGATGACCTCCGAGGCCGAGAGTGAACCGAGGCGACCGCAGTGCTCGATCGGCATGCCACGCGTGAAGCCATAGAGGAAGCCCGCGGCATACAGGTCGCCGGCACCGGTCGCGTCCACCACGCGCTCGACGGGCTCCGGCTCGATGTGCACGACGTCATGTCCGTTGATCACGACCGAACCCCGCTTGTCGCGCGTCACGGCGGCGAACTCGCAATCCTGGCGCAACTGACCGAGCGCTTCTTCGTAGTCGCTCACCTGATACAGCGACATCAGTTCGAACTCGTTGCAGAACAACACGTCGATGTCATTCAAGATGAGGTCCATGAAGTCGGCACGGTGACGGTCCACGCAGAACGAATCTGACAGCGTGAGCGACACCTTGCGACCGGCCTCGTGTGCATACTTCGCCGCGACACGGAACGCCTCCTTGGCATGGTCGCGATCGAACAGGTAGCCCTCGAGGAACACCACCGCTGCCGACTGCACGGCCTCGCGGGAGATGTCGTCGGGCTCGAGCAGCGATGCTGCGCCGAGGAACGTACTCATCGAGCGCTGACCGTCGGGCGTGACGGCGATGATGCAGCGACCGGTGGGTTCCGTCGCGCTCATGCGTCCGGCGTGGAATCCGACGCCGACGCGCTCCATGTCACTCGAGAACGCGTCGCCGAAGGAATCCTCTGCGATCTTGCCGATGAAGCCCGCTCGCCCGCCGAGACTGGCGAGACCGTAGGCCGTGTTGGCAGCCGAGCCGCCACTCGTCTGGGTGGGATCGACGATTCGCGAGAACAAATGTGCCGAGCGCTGCGCGTCGACGAGGGTCATCGATCCCTTGACGACCTCTTCGTCTACGAGGAATCGGTCTTCGACCGCGGCGATGACGTCGACGAGTGCGTTCCCGATCGCCACGACGTCATAGGACAGGCTCGCGTCGCGCGTGAGATCGATTGGCGGCACGTGGGGAAACCCTAGCCGATGGGGTTCTAGCGGCTTGCGGCCTTCAGCGTGCCCTTGACGACCTGCTGTTGGAGTTCGCGCTTCAAGAACTTGCCGGCCGCATTGCGTGGCAGCGGCTCGTTCATGATCGCCACCTTGGTCGGAATCTTGAAGTTGGCGATCTTGCCGTCGAGGAAGGACCACAGGTCCTCTGCGGTGAGCGTCATGCCGTCATTTGGCAGGATCGCCACGCCGACCTCTTCACCGAGTCGCTCGTGGGGCACGCCGAACACGGCGGCTTCGTGGACCGCGGGGTGCTCGTAGATCGCGCTTTCGACCTCGGCGCCATAGACGTTCTCGCCGGCGCGCAGGATCATGTCCTTCACGCGGTCCTCGAC
>DAIRSS010000064.1:0-6585 GCA_036804285.1 Ilumatobacteraceae bacterium | reverse complement strand
GGCCGCGAGATGCTCGTCGAGGCGGAACTTGCCAGGGTTGGTCGCAACAAGGCCCAGGTGAACCGGCAACGCCTGGCCAAAACCAAGGATTTGTTGGGAGTGGTGCGCACGACGGTGTTTTCCCCCGAAGACCTCGGGCTCGTCAAGGACTCACCGGAGACGCGCCGCATCTTCGTCGATGACGCACTCGTGGCGATCTCACCGCGACTTGATCAAGTGTGCAGCGAGGTCGACCGCGTGTTGCGACAACGCAACGCACTGTTGAAGCAAGCAGGTGGGCGCCTGACGAGCGAGATCGAAACCACACTCGACGTGTGGGACGAACGTTTCGTCGAGTGTGCGACGACACTTGGTAACGAACGAGCGAACTTGATCGCCACCATCCAACCACTCGTGCAACAGGCCTACGAAGACCTCGCCGAACGCAAGACGCCACTCGAGCTGAACTACGACCCGCAGTGGAGGAGAGATGGTCTCGCTGTGTCACTTGTCGCGAGCCGCACGGACGATGTTCGTCGTGCAACGACAACGGTCGGCCCGCATCGTGACGACATCGACATCTCACTCAACGGTCTTCCCGCACGAACCCATGCGTCACAGGGAGAGCAGCGCACGCTCGCGCTCGCGCTGCGACTCGCAGTGCACCGCCTCGTCACACAGGTGACCGCCGGACCACCGGTATTGATTTTGGACGACGTGTTGTCAGAGCTCGACCCACATCGCAGTGCGGCACTCCTTGGGCATTTTCCCGACGGTCAGGTGCTGATCACCACCGCGGGGGTCCTGCCTACCGCGGCGCACCCGGACCGTATCGTGCAGATCCATGGGGGAGCCGTCGTCGAGGGAGGTGCACGATGAGTGACTTTTTCGATGACGTCGGACCAGATTCGTCGCGACGCCTGAGCGAGTCGCTGAATTCTTTGCTCGCGCGAATGGGAAGCGCACCCATCGATGCGACGACCAGCGTGTTCGGTTCGTGGGATGCCATCGTCGGTCCACAGGTCAGTGCACACGTCACACCGAGTCGTCTGGATGGAGGCAAACTGCACGTCGATGTCGACGACCCGTCGTGGGCGACACAAATTCGGTTCCTCGAAGCACACATCGTGAAGATGATCAACGAGACGACTCCAACCACGGTGACGGGTATCGAAGTCCACGTAAAACGTGCCCCCAAGAAGCGCTAATTGGTAGACTTTGTCGTGTTGTTTATGACGTGTCAGGATGCCTTCGCCGCCGCTTCGGCGGGGGCAGGGATGGGTAGCTGATGGCCGCGACGAAAGCCTCCAAATCCGCCACCGCTGGCTCCGCCACGTATGGCGCAAAGGACATCCAAGTCCTCGAGGGACTCGACCCGGTTCGCAAGCGTCCGGGCATGTACATCGGCTCGACGGGCCTCGCCGGACTCCATCACCTGATCTGGGAAGTCGTCGACAACTCCGTCGACGAGGCCATGGCAGGCTTCTGCAACAAGATCACGATCACCCTGCAAGACGATGGTGGCTGTTCGGTCAGCGACAACGGCCGTGGAATCCCCATCGATCCGTATCCGAGTGGCCCACACAAGGGCAAGAGCGCACTCGAAGTCGTGCTCACCGTGTTGCACGCGGGCGGCAAGTTCGGCGGAGATGGCTACAAGGTCTCCGGTGGTCTGCACGGCGTGGGTGTGAGCGTGGTGAACGCGCTCTCCAAGCGCGTGATCGCCGAAGTCGATCGCGGTGGCACGAGGTATCGCCAAGAGTTCGTCGACGGCGGCAAGCCGAAAGGCAAGCTCGCCAAGGTTGGTGCTTCGCCGAACAAGTCGGTGACCGGCACGACGATCACGTTCTGGCCGGACCCGACGATCTTCGCCGCTGAAGGTGTCGAGTTCGTCGCGCGCACGGTGACCGAGCGACTGCAGACGATGGCATTTCTGAACAAGGACCTCGAAGTCGTGTTCATCGATGAACGCGGCGACAAGAAGCAGAAGATCACCTATCAGTACAAGGGCGGCATCGTCGACTTCGTGAAGCACCTGAACGCCTCCCGCGAGGCGTTGTTCACGAAGGTCGCCCACTACGAGGCGTCCGAGTCCGACCAAACCTTGGACATCGCCCTGCAGTGGAACACCGGGTACTACGAGGGCATCTACGGCTACGCCAACGGCATCTCGACGGTCGAGGGCGGAATGCACGTCGAGGGCTTCAAGACCGCGCTCACCTCGGTGGTCAACAAGTACGCGAGGGCATCCGGCGCACTGAAGGAAAAGGACGACAACCTGCTCGGCGAAGACATCCGCGAGGGCATCACCGCGATCGTCGCCGTCAAGTTGCGAGAGCCACAGTTCGAAGGTCAGACCAAGGCCAAGCTCGGCAACGTCTCGATCCGCTCGTTCGTGCAGAAGGAAACGAATGCACAACTCGAAGAGTGGATGCAGGAGAACCCAACCGAGGCCAACCGCATCGTGAAGAAAGCTGTTGCTGCGGCACAGGCGCGCATCGCGGCGAAGAACGCACGCAACGCGGTGCGTCGCAAGACCGCACTCGCCGGAGCAGGAATGCCCGACAAGTTGAAGGACTGCACGAGCACCGATCCGGCCGAGGCCGAACTGTTCATCGTCGAAGGCGACTCCGCAGGCGGCACCGCAGTCGATGCCCGCGATCCGCGCACTCAGGCCATCCTCCCGATCCGCGGCAAGATCTTGAACGTCGAGCGCGCGCGACTCGACAAGATGCTGAAGAACAACGAGATCCAGACGCTGATCACCGCCATCGGTGGCGGCATCGGCAACGACGAGTTCGACGCCACCAAGGCCCGCTACCACAAGATCGTGATCCTCGCGGATGCCGACGTGGACGGCAGCCACATCCGCACGTTGCTCCTCACGTTCTTCTATCGCCAGATGAAGCCGATGGTGGAGTCGGGCTACATCTACATCGCCCAGCCACCGCTGTATTCGACGGAGATCGGCAAGGAAAAGATCTACTTGAAGGACGATGCCGCCAAAGAGCAGTTCCTGAAGGAACATCCGAACCACAAGAAGGAGTTCCAGCGCCTGAAGGGTCTCGGCGAGATGGACTGGCAGGAATTGCGCAGCACCACCATGCATGCCGATTCCCGCACACTGCTCCAGGTCACCGTCGACGAAGCCGCACTCGCCGAGGACATCATGAGCGTGCTCATGGGTGACGACGTCGAGAGCCGCAAACAATTCATCCAGACCAACGCGCGCGACGTGCGCAACCTCGACTTCTAAGCCCGGGAGCACGATTCACCATGGCCAGCAAGAAACCAGCAAAGAAGTCGGCGGCGAAGAAGCCCGCGCCACGCAAAGCCGCCGCAAGTTCAACCCCTCCGACCAAACCACCGGCAGGCCAAGACAACCTGTTCGCCAACCCGGACGCAATCCAACCGGTGCAGTTGCAAGACGAGATGGAGCGTTCGTTCCTCGACTACGCGATGTCGGTCATCATGTCGCGCGCACTGCCCGACGTACGTGACGGATTGAAGCCGGTACACCGCCGCATCATCTGGGACATGGACCAGCAGGGCTTCCGCCCTGATCGACCGTTCGTCAAGTGCGCACGCGTCACCGGTGACACGATGGCGCGCTACCACCCGCACGGTGACGGAGCGATCTACGACGCACTCGTGCGCATGGCTCAGCCGTTCTCGTTGCGTCACCCACTCATCGACTTCCACGGCAACTACGGCTCGCCAGACTTCGGTCCCGCGGCCAGCCGTTACACCGAATCACGCCTCCACCCGTTGGCGATGCAGTTGCTCGCCGACATCGATGAAGACACCGTCGATCTCATCCCCACGTACGACGGCACCGCAGAAGAACCGATCGTCTTGCCGAGCCGTTTCCCCAACCTGCTCGTCAACGGCAGTCAGGGAATCGCCGTCGGCATGGCCACGAGCATTCCGCCGCACAACCTCGGCGAGGTCGTGGACGCGACGTTGCACCTGATCGACAACCCGGATGCAACGTCGGCAGACCTCATGAAGTTCGTGAAGGGCCCAGACTTTCCGACGGGCGGACTCATCCTCGGACGCGAAGGCATCAAGGATGCGTACAAGACCGGTCGCGGCAGCATCAAGATGCGCGCCAAGGTTGCGATCGAAGAAGGGCAGCGCGGCCAGATGCGCATCGTGGTCACCGAGTTGCCGTACCAAGCGAGTTGTTCTGCGATTGCCGCACGCATCCAGGAACTCGTCGATGGTGGAGACCTCGACGGCATCGCTGATGTGAACGACAACTCTTCTGGTGGAACCACCAACCTGATCATCACCCTCAAGCGCGACGCGAACTCGAACGTCGTGATGAACAACCTGTTCAAGTTGACCCAGTTGCAGACGAGCTTCCCCGTCAACATGGTTGCCCTCGTCAATGGCGTTCCACGCACACTGAACCTGAAGGATGCGATCTCCGGGTACGTCGATCACCAGATCGACGTCATCACTCGTCGCTCCAAGTTCCGCCTCCAGCGCGCCAAGGATCGCAACCACATCCTCGAAGGACGCCTGAAGGCCCTCAACGTCATCGACGAGATCATCAAGTTGATCCGCGGCAGCGAGGACGCAACGGCCGCCAAGGAAGCCCTCATGGGCAAGAAGTTCGGATTCTCCGAGCGCCAGGCGATCGACATCCTCGACATGCAACTGCGCCAACTCACCCGTCTCTCGCGCATCGATCTCGAGACCGAGCAGAAGGACGTCAAGGAGCGCATCAAGGAACTCGAATCCATCCTCAATAGCGACAAGAAACTGCGTGGCGTGATTTCGACAGAACTGTCGGCCATTCGCGATTCCTTCGCCACACCACGCGTGTGCCAGATCACCGCAGACGTCGGTGAGATGAGCGTCGAGGATCTCGTCGACAACAAGGAACTCGTCGTCGTGATGACCGAGGCCCAGTACATCAAGGCCGTGAGCGCAGACTCGTTCCGCACACAGGGCCGCGGCGGTCGCGGCGTGAGCGGAGCGCGACTCAAGGCCGACGACATCGTGCGCCACGTCATCTTCACGACCTCGCACTCGTACCTGTTGTTCTTCTCCAACCGCGGACGCGTCTATCGCCTGCGTTCACTCGAGATCCCAGAGCGTGAGCGCACCGCCAAGGGCATCCCGATCGTCAATCTCTTGCCACTCCACCAAGGCGAGACCATCCAGGCGATCATCGACACCCGCGAGTTCCCCGGCGAACGCTTCTTGTTCTTCGCAACCAAGCAGGGACAGGTCAAGAAGACCGCGTTCAACGAGTACGACTCGAGCCGTCGTGACGGCCTCATCGCACTCAAGTTGCGCCCGAAGGACGAACTCGTTCGCGTCATCGAGACGTCGGGTTCAGACGACGTGTTCATGGTGACGGCCAACGGCCAGACCATCCGCTTCTCGGAAAAGACGGTTCGCCCAATGGGTCGAGCGGCTGCCGGCGTGCGCGGCATGAAAGTTCGTTCGGGAGACGAGGTCGTCTCCGTCGACGTCGCCAAGAACGACTCCTCGATCCTCATGATCACCGAATCCGGATACGGCAAGCGCACCCAACTCACGAACTTCGCCCGCAAGGGTCGAGGCGGCATGGGCATGATCGGCATCAAGCTCACGGGCAAGAAGGGCCGCGTAGTCGCAGCGTTCATGGCCGGCATCGACGACGAGATCGTGGTGGTCTCCTCCGGTGGCACGACCATTCGCACCGCGGCCAAGGAAGTCTCGAGTCAGGGTCGCGCGGCAACCGGCGTGCGCATCATGAGTCTCGACGCAGGTCAGACCGTCGCCTCCGCGGCGCTCATCCTCGCCACCGACGACGTCTGAACGACAGATTCGAATCTGGGTCGATCACCTTTGGCGTGATCACGTGGACCGCGGTTGCTTTACTTGCCGTCATGAGCATCGCTGACTACGCACGCGATCGCTCCGCAGATGTGCGAGCCCGAGTCATTGCGGACAGCGTCGCATTGGCTGCAGTACTCGATCCCGAGAATGCAGAGATTGTTGCACAGGCGAATGGAGCGATGATTCGCGAGATGACGCAGAGCGGCGATATGCACGGCAACACGTGCGTGGAGGTACAGGTTGGAGCAGTCAGTCACCGCGCGTGTGCCGAGATGTTGACGCCTACACTGGACGACTGATGGCACCTTCGCCCCGCGTTCGCCGTGTGTCGCGAGTGATTCGTGAGATTGACCCGATCACCACACTCAAGGTTGGAGCAGTTTTCCACCTCGTCGCTTATGTGACCGCACTCGTCGCCCTCGTGTTGCTGTGGAGCGTCGCGTCAGCAACGGGAACGATCGACAACATCGAGTCATTCCTCGAGAGTTTTGGTTGGGAGACCTTCGTCTTCAACGGACGTCAATTGTTCGTCAACGTCATGTTCTTCGGTTTGTTCCTTGCCGCGCTTGGCACGATTCTCTGGGTACTTGGAGCGGTCGTGTTCAATCTGATCGCAGACCTGGTGGGCGGGGTTCGTGTGACAGTGCTGGAAGAAGAGGTCACTTCGACATCAGTTGAGGGTGACAAAAAGCGCCGTTAGGCTTTCCGTCCCGAGCAATTCGGGGCTATAGCTCAGTTGGTTAGAGCGCATCCCTGATAAGGATGAGG
>DAIRSS010000063.1:0-6657 GCA_036804285.1 Ilumatobacteraceae bacterium | reverse complement strand
GCTCGTTTCAGTACGTGGCCGGAAGCCTCGATCGACGAACACCGCGATGCGTGTCTGCGTGCGTTCGGTGCAATCGTCGAGGCGCTGTAAGTCAGCTCGACAACGTTGCAAGGTGCTTGCGTACCGCGGGTACGCACTCGGGCATGTCGTCGGCGATGAGTCCAATACCGAGTGTCGTGCCAATCTCGCTGTGTACCCAGACTCCTGCCGCAGCAGCATCGAGCGAGGCCATACCTTGGGCGAGGAGACCGACGATGAGTCCCGCGAGGACGTCGCCCGACCCCGCGGTTGCGAGATGAGGGCTTGCCGTCGGATTCTCCACGACGGCTCCGTTCGGGTGGGCGATCAGCGTCTCGGCTCCCTTGAGGAGGACGACTGCACCTGACGCCCGCGCTGCCGCGCTGACCCGCTCGATTCGGGACCCAGTTGACGAAAACACCCGTGCGAATTCACCCTCGTGGGGGGTGAGGACGCATCGATCCGACAGTCGGGCGAAGAGCGCGGAAGGGTCGTCAGCAAAACTCGTGAGTGCGTCGGCGTCCAGCACCGTCGGCTTTTTCGAGTCAAGGATGAGTTCGACGAGGCGTCGTGTGCGTCGACCGACTCCGATTCCCGGGCCGATCAGTACGGCGGTGATCCGATCGTCGGCAAGCGTCTTTCGAACGTCGTCGTCATCGTCTTCGACCGCCCGCACCATGATGCTTTCGAGTTGCTTTGCATACACGTCGAGCGCCCTCGGTTCGACTGCGATCGTGGTGAGTCCCGCACCCATTCGAGCGCACGCACGAGCAGCGAGTCGCGCCGCACCGGTCATCGGGTATCCGCCGAAGATCAGCGCATGCCCGCGTGTGTACTTGTTCGACGAAGAATCAACGACGGGAAGTTTCGACAGCCAGAGCGACGGTTCGTTGCGCAGGATCTTTGGCGCACCATCCATCCGATCAGTGTGGCATCGGTTCTTCGTGTTTAGGCTTTGGTCGTGCCATCAAAGTCTCCCGATCGCAGTTCTTTCTTCCCGCTCATCGAAAAGAAGCACGGCAAACCGATGTCCCATTGGTTCGCGCTCATGAAGAAGAATGCGGACAAGAAGTATGCGGATCAGATCAGCCTGTTGCGTGACGGGCATGGGTTCAGCCAGGCTCATGCGAATGCCGTCGTGATGTACTGCAAGGGCTCGACGTCGTCGAAGCGTTTCGACTCATTGGGCGACTACCTCGCCAAGATCGACAAGACGCAGGCCAAGACGATCAAGGCCATCTTTGCTGCGATTCGTAAGAAGTACCCGAAGCTCGAGCAGGTGATCGCGTGGAACCAGCCGATGTTGAAGAGCGGTGACCAGTACGTGTTCGGTCTGTCGACGACAAAGTCGTACATCCTGCTTGGGCCATGGTCGAAGAACGCCGTCACCGTCTTCGCCAAGGAACTGAAGAACTACGAAACGAACAAGAAGACGATCATCGTTCCGTCCGACTGGAAGGTGGACGCAACGCTCCTCAACAAGTTCGTCAAGGCGCGACTGGACGAGATCGCCGATCGCTGAGGTGCTTCTCGTCGTTCAGTTCGTGAGTGCAAATCCCTCGTAGTGCGCCTCGGTCGCACGACTGACACGCGAGACGTAGTCGGGGAATCCGGGTAGAGGCATGAAGATGCGCGGCTTTCCGGGGATGTTGGCGCCGAGGTACCACGAGTTGCAACTCGGAAAGAGGGTCATCGATGCAACACCGTTGACGTGGGAGACCCACGATTCCTGAGCTTCCTGTGTCGCTTCGATCCTGGAATGTCCGTGTGCAGCGAGGTGCGAAATCGTCGCGGTAATCCATTCCACGTGGTGTTGGATAGACACGAGGACGTTGGTCAACACCGAGGGGCTCCCTGGGCCGGTGATCATGAAGAAGTTGGGGAAGCCGTGCACCGTGAGTCCGAGATAGTTGACGGGTCCGGCACTCCAGGCATCCGCGAGCGACGTGCCGTTGCGACCAGTGATTCCAAGTTTGAGCAATGAACCCGTCATCGCATCGAATCCTGTGGCGAGCACGACGATGTCGACTGGGTGTTCCGTTCCGCCAACGATGATCCCGTCCTCGGTGAACCGTTCGATGGGCTGATCGGAGACGTCGACGAGTGAGACGTTCGGACGATTGAACGTGTCGTAGTAGCCACTGTCGACGACGAGGCGCTTGCAACCGATCACCGTGTCGGGTTGGAGGAGTTTCGCCGTCCGTGGGTCGCGAACGATCGAGGAGATCTTGTTACGCACCCAGTTCGCGACGCGATCATTCGAGGCCTTGTTGACCATCGAGTCATTGAATCCCCCGAGGAAGAGGAGGCCGCCCTTCGCCCAGCGCTCGCTCAACACTCGATCGAGTTCTTCGTCGCTCACCTCGCTCGCCGAGGTCGTTCCCGTCGGGGTGTCGCCGCCGAGTGCAGCACGGGTGAGCATGTTCTTGGCACGAAACGTCGAGTAGTCGGACTTGATGCTGCGCACATACTGTGGATCGAGCGGCGCGTTGTGGGCGGGAATCGTGAAGGATGCCGTGCGCTGGAAGACGGTGAGATGGTCGCACTGCTCGGCGATGATCGGGATGGCTTGGATGCCCGAGGATCCCGTGCCGATCACTGCGACGCGCTTACCGGAGAAGTCCACGCCGTCGTGCGGCCACTCGCCGGTGTGCACGATGCGACCCGAGAACGTGTCGTCGCCGGTGAAGCGGGGTCGATTGGCCGACGACAGACAGCCGACCGCGGAAACCACGAACCGAGACGTCGTCGTCGCGCCGTCTTTGAGGGTCGTCGTCCAGAGATTCGTCTCTTCGTCATAGGCGATGCTCGTGACGAGGGCGTCGAACCGAATGTCGCGCTTCAGGTCGAAGCGGTCTGCCACGTGTTCTGCGTAGCGAAGGATCTCCGGCTGTGTCGCGTACTTTTCCGTCCACTCCCATTCCTGCTGGAGGTCTTCAGAGAATTGGTAGGAGTATTCGAGACTCGGTACGTCGCAACGTGCGCCCGGATATCTGTTCCAGTACCACGTGCCGCCGACGCCGCCTCCTCGTTCGTAGACGATCGCGGACAGTCCAGCTTGGCGACAGGAGTGCAGCATGTACATGCCGGCAAAGCCGGCTCCGACGATGACGACGTCCACGCGACCTTCCACCGTGCCATTGTTGCCGACCCCATCACGAGGGGCAATCTGGGGTGGCGACCATCTCCGAGGTGCTCTAGCCTTCGCGTCGGGGGTGCAACGCCATGTCGATCGTTGAGCATGAGTTTTCGTCGCTGTTGCCGCGCGATGACACGCATCCGTATCGCACCGGGGCCTGGAGACCGCAGACCAAAGAGTGGACGACGACCTCCCCTCGGGTGATCGGCACGGTTCCCGATGACATACGTGGGGTGTACCTGCGCAACACGGAAAACCCCCTCGTGCCTGCAGCCGATCGCTACCACCCATTCGACGGAGATGGGATGTTGCACTCGATCGCCTTCGACAATGGTGAGGTTCAGTACCGAAATCGCTTCGTGCGCACGAAGGGTCTCGCTGCCGAACTCGAACACGGTGGCCCGTTGTGGTCGGGGCTCGCCGAGTCACCGAAGAAGGCGCTTCGTCAAGATGGTTGGGGAGCGCGTACGCGCATGAAGGACGCGTCCTCGACTGACGTCGTCGTCCACCGGGGCGTGGCGCTCACGAGCTTTTATCAGTGCGGAGATCTCTATCGACTCGATCCCGTGACGCTCGCTGATCTCGGCACGGAGTCATGGAACGGACAATTTCCTCGCGAGGGAGCATCGGCGCACACCAAGGTGGACGTGCGTACGGGCGAGTTGTTGTTCTTCAACTACTCCACGACGTATCCGTACATGCACTACGGCGTCGTCTCGCCGAAGGGCGAACTCGTGACCTACATCGACGTACCGCTCCCAGGGTCTCGACTGCCGCATGACATGGTGTTCACCGAGAACTACTCGATCGTGAACGACTGCCCACTCTTCTGGGATCCGGATCTCCTCGCTCGCGACGTGTATGCAAACCGATTCCATCCGGACATGCCGATGCGACTCGGCGTCATCCCGCGACATGGCAAGACGAGTGACATCGTGTGGTTCGACTGCGAGCCGACCTTCGTCCTGCACTGGATCAACGCGTACGAAGAGGGCGACGAGATCGTGGTGGATGGATACTTCCAATCCGACCCCGCGCCGTACCTGCCGCCAGACGCGACGATCGATGAGCGTCTTTTCCGGTATCTCGACCTCCACGCGATGCAGTCCCGACCGTATCGCTGGCGACTGAATCTCAAGACGGGTGCCGTCACCGAAGGACCACTCTCCGACACCATCACCGAGTTCGGCGTGATCAACAATGCAATCGCCGGCAAGAAATACGGGGTGACGTACAGCGCGCTGCCGACGGAGGGGTGGTTCACCTTCGACGGCGTCATTCGTCACGAGGTGGAAACCGGTCGTGAAGAGGTGGTGCGACTTCCGGAAGGGGTCTTCTGCAGCGAGGCAGTCTTTGCTCCGCGTGCCGGCGCCACGACCGAAGACGACGGGTATGTCATGACCTACACGATCGACGTCAATGCCGACAAGAGTGAATGCGTGATCTACGACGCTCGACGGATGTCGGATGGACCGGTTGCCCGAATCGAGCTTCCGGAACGAATCTCGAGCGGCACCCACGCGTGGTGGGATGATCACTCGACGTCACACACATCGTGACTCGTCGTCCTCGCACTGTCGTCACTGGCGCAACCTCGGGCATTGGCCTCGAGTTTGCTACGGAATACGCGCGGCGTGGACATGATCTCGTGCTGGCCGCGCGGAGCGAAGGCGACCTTGCGCGAACGAGCACGGACCTCAGTGAGCGGTTCGGCGTCGAGTGCACCTCCTGTGTCGTCGACCTCTCGTCGGTCGATGGTGTTGGCGCGTTCATCGAATCCGTGGCGTCGGCAGGTGCACCAGACGTCCTCGTGCTGAACGCCGGGATCACGCTTGCGGCCCGAGTCGGGACGTCGTCGCCCGAAGTCATTGGTGACGCGATGACCTTGCTTGCACTCGGCCCCATGCTCACCATCGAGCGCATCGCGCCGCTGATGGTTGCGGCCGGCAAGGGGGACATCATCGTCGTGTCGAGCATCGCCTCGCAGATTCCGATGCCGCGCTCGGCCGTCTATGCCTCGGCGAAAGCGGCGATCACCTCGTATGCGCGAAGCATTCACCGGGAGTTGCGTGGTGATGGTGTCCGCGTCGTCGCAGTCAATCCCGGTTACGTGCGCACCAACCTTCATCGTGCTGCTGGACTCGATCATCTTGCACGGGTCGTTCCCTCATGGCTCTGGCTCGAGCCGGAAGCCGTCGTTCGATCGGCGATACGTGCACTCGCTCGTGGTCGAGACAGCGTGACGCCCGGGTTCGTGTATCGCGTGAGCAGGCCGTTCCTCGCGAGCGACCTCGCGCAGAACGTCTGGCGACGACTGGTGCGTCGAGGTCGAACTACGCGGTGAGTGCGCCGTCGAGCGCGGCACAGAACGGATAGGTCGAGAGCCGCTCGACGGAATCTGCGCGCACGAGGAACTGATCCTCGAGCTTGACACCTTGATGCGAATCGGGGTCTCCGACGTAACTCTCGATGCACAACACCATGTTCTCTTCGATCGAACCAGGGAAGTCGAACGAGCCGTCCGATTCGACGCGGGGAACGTTCGGATGTTCGCCTGCCATGCCGAGACCATGGGCGAGCACGTAGTACCCATAGTCGCGGTGACGCTCAGGAACGTCGTAGGCGCGTCGCGCGAAGTCCTCGAAGGTTCTGCCCGCCGCAAGGTTGGCGGCGTTGTGCTCGAGTTGTTCGCGCGCGATCGCATACAGGCGTCGCTGGGTGTCGGTCGCGGGCACGTCGCCGCAGAGGAACGTGCGTGAGAAGTCGACCGCGTAGTTCATGACGCCGAGGGCGTCAGTGTCGAAGCAGACGAGCTCGCCAGCCTGCATCACCGCATTCGAGGATTCTTGGAAGTAGGGGAACGTTCGCACCCCACTTTGGAAGAGTCGCGTCGAGACGAACTCGCCGTCGCGGGCGATGAGGCCTTCATGGAACTTCGACCACACTTCGTTCTCCGTTGCGCCCGGCTTGATCGCTTCTTCGAGGCTGGCGGTGGCGAGCTCCACTTGTTTCACCGCGTACCGCATGACGTCGAGTTCGAGCGGTTGTTTGACCATGCGCGAGTACTGGAAAACGGGTGTGGCATCTCTGAGCGCTACACCTCGTGCTCGGAGCGCATCGGTGAAGGTGAAGTCGACGAGCTCGACCGCAAGTGTCATCGACTCGCGCCCCTGAACCTTGCTCAGAATGTCGACGATTTCGTCGGCGAACTTCTGGTTGTTCGCCACGTAATGAGGGGTCTTCTTGGCGGTGATTCCCGTCGAGGTGCGGATCTCGGTGATGGTCGGGAGGCCTTCGGAGAGGTGCTCTCCGAGGTTGAACTCGAAGAGGATCGTCGGACCGTCGGCGAAGTGCAGGAGGAATCGTGATGGCCCCATCAGGCCCCAGACGGTCATGTTGCGCGAACCAGTCGCATACATGATGTTGATGGGGTCTGGCGTGAGCACCGCACTGACGCCCATCGACTTCATCATCGATGTCAAGCGATCCTGGCGCTGGCG
>DAIRSS010000062.1:0-6680 GCA_036804285.1 Ilumatobacteraceae bacterium | reverse complement strand
GATGCATCAACGGAAATCATGGATGCGTTACGTGGTGCGGGCGCAGACGTCGTCAACATTCCGCTGATCACAATCGGACCACCACGCGACGGCGGAGGTGCTCTCCGTGCCGCGTTGGCAGATCCCATGGTGTACGAATGGATCGTCGTCACCTCGGCGAACGGTGCGCGTGCTCTGCGCAGCGTTGTCTCCGACGATCGACTGCTCCCCAAACTTGCTGCGATTGGGTCGGCAACTGGTGCCGCCCTCGGGCGACCAGTGTCATTCACGCCATCGCGAGCGACCGCGCGGTGTCTGGCAGAGGAATTCGAAAATGGCTCCGGGCGAGTGCTCGTGATTGGAGCAGAGGAACCGTCTGCAGACCTTGTAGCTCTCTTGCAACCAAAGGGTTGGACCGTCGATGTCGTTGCTGGATATGCGACGACTGCAGAGTTGCTCGATCAACAAGATCGGCGCCAGCTGATGTCTGCCGATGTCGTCGTGTTTGCGTCCGGTTCGGCCGTGCGGTCGTTTGCGCAACAACGGCTGACCGGTCCGAGCACCACGTTCGTCGCACTCGGAGAGTCGACGAAGTCCGTGATGGATGAACTCGGGCTTCACGCGAGTGCAGTTGCCTCGTCTCCCGCAGGACGTGACGTTGTCGTCGCGGTCGGCGAGGCGACGGGTCGTACCTCGCCGTAGCCTTGAACCATGGCGTTTCCCACCCACCGACCACGTCGCTTGCGCCTCGGTGGCCCACTGCGTGAGTTGGTTGCCGAGACCCGACTGGGAGTGAACGACCTCGTCGCACCACTCTTCGTTCGCGAGGGCATCACGTCACCACAACCGATCTCGTCGTTGCCGGGCGTGTCCCAACACACTCGCCAGTCGCTTCGCGAGGAGATTGCCGCACTCGTCGACCTCGGCGTTCCCGCCGCAATCTTGTTCGGTGTTCCCGCACACAAAGACGAGATCGGCTCGGGAGCGTTCGACCCGAACGGCATCGTCCAAGTCGCACTCAAGGAGTTGTCTGCGGAGTTCGGCGATCGCATCGTGCTCATGGCCGACTTGTGCGTCGATGAATACACCTCACACGGTCACTGTGGAGTGTTGAATTCTCGAGGCGATGTCGACAATGACGCAACGCTCGACGTGTATTGCCGTGCTGCTCTCGCGCAGGCGACCGCAGGCGCGCACGTCGTCGCGCCAAGCGGAATGATGGACGGCCAAGTCGGCGCGATTCGTGCTGCGCTGGATGGTGCAGGCTTCAGCGACGTGGCGATCATGGCGTACTCGGCGAAGTACGCATCTGGCCTCTACGGACCCTTCCGCGATGCCGTGGACGTTCAGATCGCCGGTGGCGGGAACCGCAAGTCGTATCAGCAGGACTGGCGCAACGCCCGCGAAGCATTGCGCGAAGTCGAAGAAGACATCCAGCAAGGCGCCGACATCGTCATGGTGAAGCCAGCGCTGAGCTATCTCGACATCATCGCTCAGGTGCGATCACGCGTGAATCTGCCAGTCGCCGCGTATCACGTGAGTGGCGAGTACGCGATGATCAAGGCTGCTTCGGCGAACGGTTGGATCGATCATGACGGTGTCGCGATCGAGCAGCTGACCGCCGTCAAGCGAGCGGGTGCCGACATCATCCTCACGTACTTCGCACGGTGGTTCGCCGAGCGCGCACGATGACCACTGGCACGATTCCGTATTGCGACCCGAAGGGTTGCGTCGAGAAGGGCTGTAGCCCGACCACCTGTGTTGGTGCAGGCGTTGCGTCCAATCACACGTTGTTCGAGCGCTCGACGCGGGTGATCCCCGGCGGAGTGAACTCCTCGATTCGCGCATTCCGCGCGGTTGGAGGCGAGCCCTACGTCGTCGCGCGCGGTGAGGGTGCCTTCATTGAAGACGTCGAAGGCAAGCGATACATCGATCTCGTGCAGAGTTACGGCGCCGTCATCTTGGGTCATGCTCATCCGGCGATCACTGCTGCATTGCGTGCGGTAGCGAGCGATGGGACGTCGTTCGGCGCTCCAACTCCACGCGAGATGAAGTTGGCCGAAGCGATCTCTGAGCGGGTGCCGAGCTGCGAACGCGTGCGCCTCATGAACAGCGGGACCGAGGCGACGTCGACGGCCGTTCGTCTTGCGCGCGGTGCAACGGGTCGCAAGCGGGTCATTACGTTCAACGGCAACTTCCACGGTGCGACGGATGCATTGCTCGCCGCCGGTGGCAGTGGCGTGGCGACGCTCGGACTGCCGGGAACTGCCGGCGTGCCAGAGGAAGCAGTGGCCAACACGATCGTCGCCCCGTACAACGTGGTTCCCGAGATTGGGAACGACGTGGCATGCGTGATCGTCGAGCCGGTGGCCGCGAACATGGGAGTCGTCGCACCGGCCCCAGGATTCCTCGAGGGACTGCGCGCGGCGTGTGATCGTGCTGGAGCGTTGCTCGTGTTCGACGAAGTGATCACTGGTTTCCGACTCGGTCTCGGTGGTGCGCAGGCCAAGTACGACGTGCGTCCCGACCTGACCTGTTTCGGCAAGGTGATTGGAGGGGGACTCCCCATCGGTGCGGTTGGTGGTCGCAGGGACATCATGGAGAACCTGTCGCCACTCGGCAAAGTGTTCCATGCGGGAACGCTCGCGGGTAACCCGATGGCGACCGCTGCTGGCCTCGCCGCGCTCAACGAACTCACCGGAGACGTATATATGGAGCTCGCAGCTCGTGCCAGATCGCTGTCGGCGCTGTTGCGGGACGCGTGCGCTTCGGCGGGCATCGTTGCTCAGTTCCCCGTCGTTGGAACCTTGGTCGGGGCGTACTTCGGTGATCGAGTGCCCACGAACTTCGACGAAGCCAAACAGACCGACGAGAAGATGTACGCGAAGTTCTTCCATGCGATGCTCTCGGAATCGGTGGCGATGGCTCCTGGAGCGTATGAAGCGCTCTTCGTCGGTCTCGGTCACAACGACCAGGTGATGGAACAGCTCGCCGAGTCTGCGATGCGCGCCGCCCAGCGCGCGACGCGTTGATTCGACCAATCGCATAGGTTTGTTCCATGCGCACGCTGTTCTCCCTGCGAACGTTCATCGGCTTGGGCGCCGTTGCGTTGTTCGCTGTAGTTGCACTCGGCTTGTTCGCAGTCACGAGCGGTGGGTCGGGGAGTGGTGCTGCTGAGACCCGCAACATCGAGATGATCGCGGTCGTGAGTGGCGTGCAAGCCGACGAGGGATGGTCGACGTCGTCGGGCAAAACCGTCGGTGCAGCAACGGTGTCACTGGACGACGGTCGAATGGTGTCGATCCCGGAAGGAACGCTCGGCGAGATCTCCTGTGCAGACCTTGCGACACCCCAGTCGTGTGTGATGCTTGCGGACACTCTCGGTTCTGCAGTGGTGTGGTTCACTCTCGTTCCGGCAGACTCCTCGCGTGGCGGTCGCTATCTGACGCTGCCAGGACTCGTCGACATGCGCGCGGGTGGTGAGTACGGCGTGTTCGACAATGGCTGGGTCATTCGACTTGCCACACCGACTGAGCGCACCTGTGAGAACGATCCGGGAAACCTTCGCGACTTCATCGATAGCTTCGGCGGTGATGGTTCGCAATCCGTGTTGGATTTGATCGACGATCAGATCGTCGAAGTCGTCTGTAACTGATCAGGCGTTCGGCGCGAGACGAACGATCGCAGACGCAGCCTTGTAGGCGGCTTCCGCTGGACCGATCTCGTCGGGACGAAGCAGGTTCGCCATGATGCGCAGCACCCACTCCATCAACGTGCGGCTCTGAATGCCGACGCGGGAGAGTTCACGCATCAGCACTGGTCGACCGATCACCTTGGCAAACAGTCGCGCGACCTTGAAGTACTGGCCGTATTCATCATCCAGCATCAGCTGGTATCGACCGAGCGCGCGCGGGTCATTCAGGGTGATCGCCTCGTGCAACACCTCGGCCGCCATGCGCGAGGTCTCGTAGGCATAGTCGATGCCTTCGCCGTTGAACGGATTCACGCTTCCCGCTGCGTCTCCGACGACGACGTAACCCTGACCGACCTTCGGTCCGACCGAGCCACCCATCGGGATCTTGCCGCTCGTTGCCTTGCATTCGGGCGTGTCGGGATTGATGCCCCACGAGTCGGCGACCATGTGCGCATACGAGTCGAGGAGAAGCGTCGTGTTCACCGACGTGAAGTCCTTGAACGTCGACAGGAGTCCGACGCCGATGTTGATCGTGCCGTCGCCGACGGGGAAGATCCAGCCGTATCCCGGCATCGACTTGCCGTTGCGGTCCTTGACGTCGAGTGCGGATTCGATCCACGGCTCTGCGTGTCGTGGGCTCTGCCAGTACGTGCGAATCGCGGTTCCGTAGGGCCATTCGCGGGTTCGTGAGGTTCCGAGTGCACGACCGAAGCGCGAGTTCGCGCCATCGGCAATCACGACGTACTTGGCGCGAACGTCGAAGGTCGTCTCGTTGTCCTTGTCGGTGACGGTCGCACCGACGAGTCGACCGTTTTCGAGAATCGGCGCGGTTGCTTCGTGTCCCTGCAAGAGCGCAGCTCCGGCACGCTCCGCATTGAACGCGACCATCTGGTCGAGTTCGCGTCGGCGCACCACATAACCGTGTTGCGGATAGATCGGGTGGCTCGGCCAGTGCAGCTCGAGTGCCTTGCCGTGCGCGGTCGCGCGGAGACCTTCATAGCGATGGAACGTGGCGAGTGAATCGCCGAGGCCCATGTCGTTCAATTGCTTGACTGCTCGTGGGGTGAGGCCATCGCCGCAGGTCTTTTCTCGCGGGAAGTGCTTCTTCTCCAACATCACCGTGTCGAGGCCGCGCGTTGCGCACCAATATCCGGCGGCAGCACCGGCTGGGCCGGCACCGATGACGAGCACGTCAGTTTCGCGCGTCTGCGCGTTGGGGGTCATGCGTTCAGCGTATGGTCAGGCGCGAGCGTTCGCGTGACCGAGCGAAAAGGTCACTTACCGGAAGCGCGTGCTTCGGTGCCGACGAACACCGGTGGCTTCTCCAGCATGGAGAAGTCCTTGTCGAGTGTGTCGAATGTCGTCGCACCGTTTTCGAGTGCGAGGAAGATTTCCGACTCCGGTGAGCACCAGGTCTCGTACTCGCTCATCCACTCTTCGCTCTTCGGATCGGCACCGCCGATCGTGTAGCGCTCGTGGCAGACGACTCCGAGGATTTCGGCTTCGGTCAACCCGCCGCCAGCCGACTGACCTTGCTGGGGCATCGGGTTGCCGTTGTAGGCGAGCGGTGCGTGCGCGCCACCTTCGCGATTCGGATCTCCGTACACCGTGAGTTCCTTGGCGACGTACGCCTGGCTACCGACGTAGACGAAGTTCAGCATGTCTTCGATCTTCGGGAAGGTCTTCAGCACTTCACCTTGGTGCAACACGCGACCCGCTCCACCCTGGCCAGCTGCTCCGTGGCAACCTGCGCAGGAGCCGTATACGCCAGCGCCGATTGCGAGCGGTCCTTCGACCGTCTTTTCCTGCGGCTGGAGAGCAACGAGATAGAGGAATGCCCACAACGGGAGGAGGCTCAGCGTTGCCATTGCCCAGAACGGAATCTTCTTGCGCGTCTTGGCAGCCACGACGTAGTCGGGATCCGGCGGAGGCGGTGGCGGTGCGCTTGCAGCAACCGGTGCGGCTGCCTTGGCGACTGCCGGTGCTGATGTCTTCGCCGGAGTGCTTTCAGTCGAGGACGATTCCGCCGACCCGTCACCCGACAGCGCAGAACGACGTTCTTTCGAGCGCTTCAGCAGGTGTTCGGGTATTTCGGTCACGGTGATCCTCTGATGACTGACTTCTTGGTCCTGTACGGAACAGGCCCAAACTGACGGCTCTCACTCTAAGGCACGCACGAGCGAGCACTTGAACACTAGGGAGGTACGAGTTCGTCGGCGAAATTGGCCAGTTCCGCAGGATCGCACGGGGTGCGCAAGGTCACAACCATGCACGAATGCACTACCTCGCTGTTTTCGCCCAATTCCGGACTGCCCGACTAGTCTCGTGTGTGATTTCACGAGGAAAGGCGTCTCCCGCGAACCATGTTGGCAATTGACATTCTCCGCTGGCCGGGCATGAACCAGGCGTTCATCTTTTCCTTTGTCCTGACGCTCGCCATGTCGCTCGTGATCATCCCGATTGGCAAGCGTCGACCCGTCGACCGCAAGGCCACGTGGGGTGAGGCGATCTTCGGTTCGACGTACGTCTTTGCCGTCATGTTCGTCGCATTCGGCGTCGTGCCCCACCAATGGATCGACCATGCCGACAAGGAGCTTGGCTGGCGCAAGGACAAGATCATCTTCGGACCCTTCGACATCTTGAAGCCGAAGGCGTTCGGCGGTCCGTTCCCGTTCACGATGAGCTACGAGGCGATTCGCGACATCATCGTCGTCGTCATCCACGCCGTGTTCATCGGTCTCATGATCTACTTGTTCAACTGGTGGCAGAAGCGCGGCGACGTGAAGCCCAAGGAAGTGGAGACCTCCACCTACGGTCGTCCGCTGGTGCGTAAGGGATAGTTCGACGTGGCAAAGACCGACGCAAATCCGCCGATGCCGGAATGGTCCGACGAGTATCAACTCGTCGAGGTCGACGCTGACTTCTTGAGCAAGGCCGTCAAGCCGAAGCAGTTCATCCACATCGACCAGAGCGAATGCATCATGTGCGAGGGCTGCGTCGACATCTG
>DAIRSS010000061.1:0-6924 GCA_036804285.1 Ilumatobacteraceae bacterium | reverse complement strand
GCCGGCATGAACCTCATCTACGAGGCAGCCGGCATGCACGGCAGTCTCCTCGGCTACTCACTCGAAGGTGTGGTGCTCGACAACGACACCATCGGTTCGGTGCAGCGCACGATTCGTGGCATCCAGGTGACCGACGAATCGCTCTCCATCGAGACGATGCGCGCGCAGTGCATCGACGGACCTGGCCACTACCTCGGGGCCGAACAGACGCTGCGCATCATGCAGAGCGAATACCTGTACCCGGCCGTCGGCGACCGACTGAGCTCCAAGGAATGGAAGGAAGTTGGTAGTCCAAAGATCAACGACGTCGCCCGCAAGAAGGTGAAGGAAATCTTGGACAGCCACTACCCGGATCACATCCCAGAGAGCGTGGACGCCAACATCCGCACCTACCTCGACATCCGTCTCGCACGCGAGAACATGGTGCATCCGAACAAGATGGTGAGTGCGTAGGTTCACGTCATGTCGCGCGTACAACTTGCCCTCAACGTCTCGAATCTCGAACAAGCAATCGACTTCTATTCCAAGTTGTTCGGTGTCGGTCCAGCCAAGGTGCGCGAGGGCTACGCGAATTTCGCCATCGCCGAGCCACCGCTCAAGTTGGTGCTGATCGAAGGTGATGGTGCGCCGGGAACGATGAACCACCTCGGTGTCGAAGTCGAGTCGACCGATGCCGTCGCCCAAGCGACTCAGCGACTTTCGAATGAGGGACTCGAGACGAAACTCGAAGAAGAGACCACCTGTTGCTTCGCTGTGCAGGACAAGGTGTGGGTGAACGGACCCGACGGTGAACCGTGGGAGGTGTACACCGTCTTGTCGGACGCCAACGTGATGAAGCTCATTCCCGTTGCCGGCTCCGACTCTGGTTCGGTCTGCTGCCAGTAGCCTGATTTTTCGTTCGACGAAAGGTTTCGGGGAATGGCAAACGCGTGGTTCGAGACGGTGGCGGAGGCCCAGCGCCGCGCCCAGCGCCGACTGCCTGCATCTGTCTACGGGGCCTTGATCGCCGGTAGCGAAAAAGGTCTGTCGATGCGCGACAACCTCGACTCGTTCGACCAGCTCGGCTTTGCCCCACACGTCGCGGGCAACAAGGCATCACGCGGCATGGACACCACGGTGATGGGGCAACAGTTGTCGATGCCCGTCATCATTTCGCCCACCGGTGTGCAGGCCGTGCACCCACAGGGGGAACTCGCCGTCGCACGCGCGGCTGCCAACCGCGGGATTCCGATGGGACTCAGCTCGTTCGCGAGCAAGTCGGTCGAGGAAGTCGCACAGGCCAACGCATCGACGTTCTTCCAGATCTATTGGTCTGGCGATCGCGACACGCTCGCACAGCGAGTCGAGCGGGCTCGCAACGCTGGAGCCAAGGGCATCATCGTCACGCTCGACTGGTCGTTCTCGAACGGTCGCGACTGGGGCTCGCCGTGGATCCCCGAGAAGATCAACCTGAAGGCAGCATTCAAACTTGCACCCGAGGTGCTGGCGCGACCGGCATGGTTGTGGTCGTTCGCCAAGACCGGCCGACTCCCAGATCTGACGGCGCCGAACATGGCCAAGCCGGGCGAGAAAGCACCGACCTTCTTCGGTGCGTACTTCGAGTGGATGCAGACGCCATTGCCCTCGTGGGAGGACATTGCGTGGTTGCGTAGCCAGTGGAACGGTCCGTTCATGGTCAAGGGCGTGAGCCGCATCGATGATGCAAAGCGCGTCGTCGATCTCGGCGCAACCGCGCTCTCGGTTTCGAACCACGGTGGCAACAACTTGGATGGCACACCCGCTCCGATCCGCGCACTCCCCGCAATCGTCGATGCGGTCGGATCGCAGATCGAAGTCGTCCTCGATGGAGGAGTGCGTCGTGGAAGTGACGTGGTCAAGGCACTCGCGCTCGGTGCACGTGCCGTGATGATCGGGCGCGCCTACTTGTGGGGACTTGCCGCCAACGGTCAAGCAGGCGTAGAGAACGTCCTCGACATCTTGCGCGGTGGCATCGACTCCGCGTTGCTCGGTCTCGGCAAGGGCCACGTGAACGAACTCACCCGTGATGACGTCGTTGCCCCCGAGGGCTTCTACCGTCGCCTCGGTGCCTGATGCCCACGCCGTCGTTCGCTGATCAATCTCCAGCCCGAAGGCGAGTGCTCCACGCAAATTGGGAGATACTGCGCGATGCGATACCAACTGCGGCGGTTGGAAGGAAGTACGACATCGATTGCCTCCATGTCGATGGAGTGGTGGTAGCCGGCTTGAAGGGATTCGCCAAACACAACTCGTACTTTCCGTTCAGCGGGGGTGTGTTGCAGCACGTCAAGGGTTTGCCAAAGGGCTACTCGACGACACAGGGTGCTCTGCGGTTCCCGTCCGATGGCATTCTCGATGTTTCTCTCGTGAAGCGTCTTGTGCGTCTTCGCCTCGCCGAGATGGCGAAGGTCAAGAGTGGAAAGCGAGTCGTCACGTTTCCAGACGGTTCGCTGAAAGCCGTCGGTGCGATGAGGAAGGGTCAGCTCCACGGACCGTGGAAGTGGTTTCGGCAGGACGGCTCACTGCTACGGATTGGTACGTTTCGCGACGGTGTGCAAAGTGGAACTTGGGTCACGTACGACCGGTCGGGTCGGGTTGTGACAACGAAGGTCGTCAAGCGCCAAGCTTCTCGTTGATCAGCCTCACCAGCCCTTGAGGATCTCCCTCTGCCGCTTCGATCTCGCTTGGTGAGAGGAGTGGGCTGACGATTCCCTGCCTGCGTACGACGACCGTGGGAAGTGAACCTTGCGCAACGCGGCGGACGTCCTCTGGCATGTCATTTCGGTGGTAAGTGACGAAGGGGAGAGGAAGTTCGGCTTTGCAGTCCCGCCATGAAGCCTTTTCGCTGACCAAGCCATGGGTGACGTCACAGAGCGAACAGTGCCGGCGCCCGAGGCGGGCACCGATCCAGTAGGACACTTCTCCTACCAGAGTGCCATCGGCGTCGTAGACCCCGATGAGTTCATCGCTGTTCGTGATCACGTGTTGAGTGTTACCGAGAATTCACCGAACTTCAACTTGAACGCCAACCACGGGTCAATTCCACGTCACCTCGTTGGTTTACCTTTCGCTCACCATCACAAGGAGACACCAATGGAAATGGACGATACGTTCAGCAATCACTCGGATAACCGCACGTTTGAAGACGTGCTCTCGGCCCACATGTCGCGTCGCAGCGTCATTGTCGGTGGCCTCGCCACTGCAGCCCTCACCTTCTTCGGCGGGTCTGCGGTCCGCGCCGCAACCCCGAAGGGTCAGATCGAGGCAGCGACTCGCCGCGTAGCGAAGAACCCAAAGATTGCCTTCACCTCGATTCCTCTGCAGTCAAGCCCAATGCCGACAATTGCTCCCGAGTACACCTACACGGTGCTCGCCCCCTGGCGGGAGAAGTTGGATGGCAGTGGCAAGTCGTATCCAATCGCTGGATTCACTGCAGAACAGCAAGAGAACTCGGTCGGCATCGGGCATGACGGCATGTGGTACTTCGGTGACGAAAAGTCCGGTCTCTTGTGCGTGAACCATGAGTACGGCACCACGCAGCACATCATGGGCAAATCCGTTCCGCAGTCCCTCGAAGAAGTTCGCCTCTCGCAGGCTGCACACGGAATGTCAGTCATCAAGATTGAGAAGGCCGCCAAGGGTTGGAAGATTGCCAAGAGCGACAAGAATCGTCGCATCCACGTCAATACCCCGATGGTGTTCACCGGACCAGCCGCTAAGAGTGACCTGCTGAAGAATGCCGCAGGCAACCCGGTCCAGGGAACCTTGAACAACTGCGCCAACGGCTACACCCCGTGGGGAACGTACTTGACCTGCGAGGAGAACTTCAATGGCTATTTCGGTTCGACGAGCTCGACCTGGAAGGCGTCAGCTGATCAGGCGCGCTACGGATTCTCGGCAAACGGATTCGGTTACGACTGGCACAAGTTCGACGCGCGATTCGATCTCTCCAACGCCAACTATGCCAACGAGATGAACCGCTTCGGCTGGGTCGTTGAAGTAGATCCAAACGATCCAAAGTCCAAGCCGGCAAAGCGGACTGCGCTCGGTCGCGTCAAGCACGAAGGCGCAGAGGTCATCGAGGGCAAGAACGGTCGTGCCGTGGTCTACATGGGCGATGATGAGCGCTTTGACTACGTCTACAAGTTCGTCTCCAAGCTGCCGTGGAAGAAGGCAGTTGCTGCAGGCAAGAGCCCACTCGATGAGGGAACCCTCTACGTCGCTAAGTTCAACGAGGACGGAACCGGCAATTGGTTGGAACTCAGCACGGCAAATCCCGCACTCGCTGGTTGGACGTTGGACAAGATCCTCGTCAACACCCGTCTTGCTGCGGATCTCGCAGGTGCGACCAAGATGGACCGCCCGGAGTGGATCACCACTGCCGCAGACGGCTATCAGTACGTCACTCTGACGAACAACACCCAGCGCGGCACTACTGGCCGTGCGGGAGTCGACAAGGCAAATCCGACAGCCGTCAATACATACGGTCACATCGTTCGATGGTTGGACAGTGACAAGAACGTCGGCACCACCTTCACGTGGGAGATCTTCGCGCTTGCCAAGGACGTCGCAGATGCAGGTGGCCAGATGTTCGGCTCGCCGGACGGCATCTGGGCCGACAAGGACGGTCGAATTTTCGTTCAGACGGATGGTGAGCAGCCGGGTAAGCACAATGACCAGCTGCTCGTCGCCAATGCAGCAACGCGTCAGTTCTCGCGCCTCTTCACCGGAGTGAAGGGTTGCGAAGTGACTGGAGTTGCGGTGACACCAAGCCAGAAGACGATGTTCGTCAACTTGCAGCACCCTGGCGACGGCGATCCCCGTCTCTCGAACTTCCCGGCACCGTACACGGGTGTCGGTGGTCCAGTTCCGCGCGACTGCACCATCGTCATCACCCGCAAGAACGGCGGAGTTGTTGGCACCTGATAGGTAGGTATTGCTTCAGGGCGGACCCCTCTCTGCCCTGGAACGGTGTCAATGAAAGGGTCCCAGCTCAGGCTGGGGCCCTTTCGTATTTCCACCTATTTGGCTCGACAAATTTGTCTCAGTAATTATTGAGACAACTAGACTGTGATCGTGAGTACTTCGCAGGAGTCCGCTGCCAGGTTCGCTGCGCTCGGAGACGTCGTGCGTCTCGAGCTCGTCAAGTTCATCCAGACCTCTGATCGCACGGTGAACGAACTGCGTGAGTACCTAGAAGTCGGGTCATCGCTCTTGGCCCATCATCTTCAAGTTCTCGAGGACGTCGGTCTCATCGAGCGAAGAAAGTCGACTGCAGATGGTCGAAAGCGTTTTGTCTCACTTCGCCATGAGAACCTGCCACATTTGGATCGCGTCAATGTCGGGCGGGACATTATTTTTGTTTGCACTGAGAACATTGCTCGCTCTCAGCTTGCCCGAGAAATTTGGCGACAGAAAACGGGTCTTCGCGCACGAAGCGCTGGCACCAAACCCGGCAAGGCCGTTCACCCACTTGCAATCCGTGCTGCGAAGCGCCACGGTCTTTCTATCGAAGACTCTTCACCACGCATGGTTCCGGCGAATCTCAGTGACTCGACGGTAGTCATCACTGTCTGTGACGCTGCATTCGAGGAACTCGGACGAGATCGTGTGCAGACACATTGGTCGATACCTGACCCTGTGTCCATTGGAACAGATCGGGCATTCGATCAAGTGATCGAAGAACTTCGAGACCGAATTTCACACCTGAAAGGAAACACACAATGAACCAATCACCGAACTACGTATTGAATGCGGCAGCCAACGAGATCATCGAGGAGTCCGTTCGAGAACTCGCTCGAAAGTTTGCGGGCATTTTCGACGAGGGCGACATTAGGCCCATCGTCGTTGAGTCGTATGCGAGCTTTGAAGATGCGAAGGTCCGAACGTTTGTTCCCGTCTTCACCACTCGGTATGCGGGAGACCGACTTACCGCTATGGCAAAGATCCAGGGCAAGATGCGCTCGACTTTGCCGTCAGTGTTGTTCGTCTGCGTCCACAACGCTGGTCGGTCTCAGATGGCTGCGGGGTTCGTACGCCACATGGCGAAGGGCCGAGTCGAGGTGTATTCGGGTGGCTCTGACCCGGGCAAGGAAGTCAATATGGCGGCGATCGAGGCGATGCGTGAGGTTGGCGTCGACATTTCGAACGAGTTTCCGAAGCCGTTTGCAACGGAAATTGTTCAAGCCGCCGACGTCGTCATCACCATGGGTTGCGGCGACACGTGTCCGATCTTCCCCGGTAAGCGCTATGAGGATTGGGTGCTCAACGATCCCGCCGGCCTCGGAGTTGAGGCGGTGCGCCCGATCCGCGACGAGATCCGTCGACGTGTGGTCGAATTGTTGAACGACCTCGGAGTGGAGACCAAGTGAGCCTGACGCGACGACTCGGTGCGGAAGCACTCGGAACCTGTCTGCTCATCATTTCCGTCGTCGGCTCGGGGATCATGGCCACCAAGCTCACCGAGGACGTTGCGGTTCAGCTGCTCGCGAATGCTGGCGCCACAGTCGGTGCATTGATCGCTCTCATCTTGATGTTCGGACCAATCTCAGGTGCTCACTTCAATCCAGTGGTGACTGCCGCAACGTGCTACTTCGATGCCCGTCCGTGGCGTGAACTCGCGCCATATGCGGTTGCTCAGACGATCGGCGGCATCATCGGCGCCGCAATCGCCAACATGATGTTCGATCTCGACGTTCTCGGGCCATCGACGAAAATCCGAGAGGGCGGTGGAATCTGGTTGGGTGAAGTCGTTGCCACCGTTGGTCTCCTTCTCGTCATCTTCCTGATCGCCCGAGGACCACGACCTGATGCGGTGCCGATGGCAGTGGGCGTGTGGATCGGTGGTGCCTACTGGTTCACCTCGTCGACGTCACTTGCGAACCCCGCGGTGTCGATTGCCCGAAG
>DAIRSS010000060.1:0-6989 GCA_036804285.1 Ilumatobacteraceae bacterium | reverse complement strand
CGGGGCCATAGCTCAGTTGGTAGAGCGCTTGCATGGCATGCAAGAGGTCAGGGGTTCAATTCCCCTTGGCTCCACGGAATCCATTCGCCCTTGGGGTTGATTTGGGTGTCGGCACTAGTTTCAGTGCTGTGAGCACGACGCAGAATTCTGGAGATTTCACGCTTCGTGGCCTGCGTGCACTCGTCACCGGCGGAGGCTCGGGGATTGGCAAGGCAATCGCCGATGGAATGAAGTCGGCCGGTGCCACGGTGGTGGTGTGCGACGTCAATGACTCGACGAATCCCGACTACGTCTGCGACGTGGCGAACTCGAAGGACGTGACGTCGATGTTCTCGCGCATCTCAACCGATCTTGGTGGCCTCGACATCCTCGTGAACAACGTCGGTGTACCAGGTCCGACGGCGCGTGTCGACGAGATGGATCCCGAGGCCTACGACGAATGCGTACGCGTCAATCTCGGCGGCACGTTTCGCTGTGCGCATGCGGCCGTTCCGATGTTGATCGAATCCAAGGGATCGATGGTGAACATTTCGACGAGCGCCGGAATCTACGGCTATCCATTGCGCTCACCGTATGTGGCGGCCAAGTGGGGAATCATCGGACTCACGAAGTCGTGGGCGATGGAGCTCGGCGAGTTTGGTGTGCGCGTGAATGCCATCTGTCCTGGGTCGGTGAGTGGTCCACGCATGGACGGCGTCATCGCGCGCGAGTCCGCGGCAACGGGAATCCCCGCCGAGGAACTTCGTCAGGGGTATGCCAATCAGGTCTCGTTGCGAACGTTCGTCGAAGCGAGCGACATCGCCGCATCGGTGGTGTTTCTCTGCTCGCCGGCGGCGCGCTTCATCACGGGTCAGGTGTTGCCGGTCGATGGAAACATCGAGACGATGCGTGCCGACTGAAAATTCCTGATGATCGTCGACATTCAGTTCAATCAGGGGCATTACACGTGGCCTGAGTTACGCGAGGCTGCTCGTGCGGCCGAAGACGCAGGTTTCTCCACACTGTGGATTTCCGATCATCTTGCGGGCGAAGTCATGGCGGCAGCGTCGATGCCGGAGTGCTTCACCTTGCTTGGCGCACTTGCGGAAGCAACGTCGACGATCGGGCTTGGTGTCTTGGTGGCAAACGTTGGTACCCGACACGCTGCGGTACTCGCGAATTCGGCTGCAACCGCGCAAAACATCTCGGGCGGTCGATTCATCCTCGGTCTTGGGGCGGGGGCGTCACCTTCGAGCTCGTTTGCGAGTGAGCTCCACGCAATAGGAATGCCAATCCCAAAGACGATGGCGGAACGGCATGCGAGATTGGAACACACTCTCGATGTCCTCGATGAGATGTGGGACGCGAACCGTGACGAAAAATTCGCGACCTTTCCGATGCCATGCGTCCGACCGAAGATCGTGCTCGGAGTGAACTCGATCGCATTGGCGAAGGTCGCAGGGCGTCGTACCGATGGCGTCAACGTGCGCGCGAGTCATCCACATCGACGGGAAATTCTCGAGGCGGCCCGGCCATCCGACTCACGGGAGTACGTGACGTCCGTGTGGGACTTCCTCGAAGAGGGCCGTTCGTTGATGCCCCTCGATGACGATCTGCGAGCAGCCGGCGTCAATCGGCTCATCGGGCTCGTTCGCGGGAGGATCGATCCACGACGTATCGCTTCGTTAAGAAAGTGAAGTTCTTCACGAAACGTGGTCACGATGAGGGACGTGGTGCGAGTTTCTATCTGGTGTCCTCGGGTGTGGCCAGCAAAAGTCCCATCAGCCTCGATTCGGGCCTGACTCCTGTGGACGAAGAGGTTCAGGCAACGATGTTGACGAGCCGCTTCGGCACGACGACCACGTTCTTCGGCTTGGCGCCGTTCAAGATCGCCTGAACCTTGTCATCTGCAAGTGCGAGAGCTTTGAGGTCGTCGTCCGAGGCCGATGCCGGAACCGTGAGTTTGGAGCGGACTTTTCCATTGACCTGAACCGGGATCTCGATCGTGTCGGTGACGAGGAGCGCGGGATTGGCGGTCGGGAACGGTGCATACGTGATGGAGTCGGTGCGGCCGAGTCGCTCCCACAGTTCCTCGGCGAGGTGTGGGCACAAGGGAGAGAGCATTTGCACGAGTGGCTCGGCAACGCTTCGCGGCGTCGAGGAGTGCTCGTTCACGTGTGCGGTGAGGGCATTGTTCAACTCGATCAACTTGGAGATCGCGGTGTTGAAGCGCAGGTTGGCCATGTCGGCACTCACTCCAGCGATCGCCCTGTGCAGTTCGCGCTGCAGTGGTAACGGGGCTTCGCCGTCGGTGACCCTGAGCGAACCTGAATCCTCGTCCACGAGGTTGCGCCAGATGCGCTGGAGGAACCGCTGCATGCCGATGACGTCGCGGGTGTTCCACGGCCGCGAGGCCTCAAGCGGTCCTGTCGACATTTCGTACAGGCGGAACGTGTCAGCGCCGTACTCGTCATACATCTCATCGGGTGTGACGATGTTCTTCAGGCTCTTGCCCATCTTGCCGTATTCACGGGTCACCTGTTCGCCGTTCCAGGTGTAGGAACCATCGCGTTCTTCGACTTCTGCGGCCGGCACCGCTTGGCCGCGTTCGTCGCGGTACGCATACGCCTGGATGTAGCCCTGGTTGAAGAGTCGATGGAAGGGTTCCTCGCTCGACACGTGTCCGAGGTCGTAGAGGACCTTGTGCCAGAAGCGTGCGTAGAGGAGGTGCAGAACGGCGTGTTCGACACCGCCGACATAGAGGTCGACGCCACCGGTGTGACCGGCTCCGCGCGGACCCATCCAGTAGCGCTCGACGTCGGGATCGACGAATGCAGCATCGTTGGTCGGGTCGAGGTAGCGCAGTTCGTACCAGCACGAACCTGCCCACTGTGGCATCACGTTGACTTCGCGGCGGTACTGCTTCGGTCCGTCACCGAGGTCGAGTGTGACGGTCACCCAATCGCCCACGCGTGCGAGTGGCGGGATGGGACGGGTGACGTCATCGTTGGGGTCGAGTGCCTGCGGCTTGAAGTCGGCGAGTTCGGGAAGCAACACGGGGAGCGCGGACTGGGGAACTGCTCGAGGTTGATCGTTGTCGTCGTAGACGATGGGGAACGGCTCGCCCCAGTAGCGCTGGCGTGAGAACAGCCAGTCGCGCAGTTTGTACGTGACCGCAGAGTGCCCGACGCCTTCGCGCTCAAGCCACGCGTTGATCTTGGCGATCGCGTTCTCCATCGACGTCTCGCCGTTCAGGCTGATCGATGCGTTCGCCGAGTTGACGTACGTTCCCTCACCGACGAAGGCTTCGGGCCACGTCGCACAGTCGATACTCGGTGCGATGTCGCGCTCGGCGAACCAGGAATCTGGTGGATTCTGCGTGGCGACGATGGGGAGACCGTAGGTGCGGGCGAAGTCGAAGTCGCGCTGGTCGCCACTCGGCACGGCCATGATCGCGCCGGTCCCGTACCCCATGAGCACGTAGTCGGCGATCCAGATCGGAATTTGTGCGCCACTCACCGGGTTGGTCGCATACGAGCCGGTGAAGGCTCCCGTTTTCTGGCGCGAGTCGTCCGTGCGATCGGCATCGGCGAGCTTGGCGGCCGTCTCGCGATACTTCGTGATCGTGTCAGCGCAGTCGGGGGTAGTGAGCGCACCGACGAGTGGATGCTCGGGCGAAAGCACCATGAACGTGGCCCCGAACAACGTGTCGGGCCGTGTGGTGAACACCTCGATGTCTCCGGCCGACGAGCCGAAGCGAACCCGAGCGCCCGTCGAGCGACCGATCCAGTTGCGCTGCATCAACTTGATCGGCTCTGGCCAGTCGAGTCGGTCGAGGTCGTCGATCAGGCGATCTGCATACGTCGTGATGCGCATCGTCCACTGGCGCATGTTGCGCTTGAACACCGGATAGTTGCCGATGTCGCTGCGACCTTCTGCCGTCACTTCCTCGTTCGCGAGGATGGTGCCGAGTCCTGGACACCAGTTGACCGGCGCGTCGGCCAAGTAGACGAGGCGATGGTCATTGACGAGGTCGTTGCGTTCGACCTCGGAGAGTTCCGACCACGCACGGGTGCCGGTGTCGCGTGAGCCGGAGGCAAACTCGGCGATCAGCTCGTCGATTGGTCGTGCACGCTTTTGATCTGCGTCGTACCACGAGTTGAAGATCTGCAAGAAGATCCACTGCGTCCACTTGTAGAAGGCCTCGTCGGTCGTGCTCACGCTTCGGCGCGCATCGTGGCCGAGTCCGAGTCTGCGCAACTGGCGGCGCATGTTGGCGATGTTGGATTCGGTGTTGATGCGCGGGTGGATGCCGGTGACGATCGCGTGCTGTTCGGCCGGCAACCCGAAGCTGTCGTAGCCGAGGGCGTGCAGGACGTTTGCCCCGGTCATGCGCTTGTAGCGGGCAAAGACGTCGGTGGCGATGTAGCCGAGGGGATGCCCGACGTGCAGACCCGCGCCCGAGGGGTAGGGGAACATGTCGAGGACGAACAACTTGTCGCGGCCGGCCACCTTGTCCGGCTCGGCGAGTGGGCCAGCGGGGTTCGGAGCGTGGAACGTGCCGTCTGCATCCCATGTGTCCTGCCACTTGGATTCGATCTGGTTGGCAAGCGTCGCGCTGTAGCGGAAGGAGGGGACCTTGGAATCAGGGCCGTTGCCCGTAATCGGGGTCTTGGCGCGCGGTGCCGACATAGCCTCCGTATCGTAGATGAGCCAGACCGTGATTCAACGGTGAAGCAGAGCAACGAAGCGGTGAGGACATGGTGAAGCGCAACTCTCGGTCGAAATCGCGTTCGTCAAACAGCCGCAAGCACAGCTACCCGCGTGCCGCGCGCATCTCAGAGACGGTGCGTGAGGTCGTCGCCGAGGAACTGGTGCGCATCGACGACGACCGGTTGGCCTTCGTCACGATCACCTCGATCGACGTCGATTCGGAAATGAACCGTGGCATCGTCTATTTCGACTCGCTCCAGGGTGTCGAGGGCGACGCGGCGATCATCGAAGCGCTGCAGGAGCACCGCAAGCACCTCCAGCATGCGATCGCCACCCAGATCAAGGCCCGCCGAACGCCTGTGCTCGAGTTCCGTGCCGACGATGCGATCCGCGCCGCCGAGCGCATCGACGAGGTGTTGCGCAACGATCCGATGCACAGCCGTCGTCGCGACGACGAGTAGTCGCAACTCTCGATGGCCAAGCGTCGACCGCCGACCACGAATGGCTTCGTCGTCATCGACAAGCCGGCAGGCATGACGAGTCACGACGTGGTGGCAAAGCTACGCAAACGATTCAACGAAAAGCGCATCGGTCACGCCGGCACGCTCGACCCTGATGCGACGGGTGTGCTCCTCGTCGGTGTCGGTTATGTCACTCGTCTGATGAGTTACCTCTCGGGAATGTCCAAGTCGTACGTCGGCGAAGTCGTCCTCGGTTCCACGACGACGACGCTCGATGATTCCGGCGAAGTGACGAAAACGTTCGACATGTCCGCGGTCACGCTCGCCGATGTCGTTGCCGTTGCAGCACGATTCGTCGGCGAGATCGAACAGGTTCCCCCGATGGTCTCGGCGCTGAAGGTCGATGGCAAGCGCCTACACGAGCTCGCCCGTGAGGGAATCGAAGTCGAGCGCAAGGCGCGACGGATCACGATCCATTCACTCACGGTGGCGCCGACGAACGAGTCACACGTGTTCGCCATCGACGTGAGTTGCTCGTCGGGCACCTACATCCGCACCCTTGCCGCAGACATCGGCACCGCACTCGGTGGGGGTGCGCACCTGCGCAACCTTCGCCGCACCTCGGTCGGCCCATTCGATCTCCAAGACGCCCAGGCGCTCGAGACCGCAGTCCTTGGTCCGTCGCGTGATGCACTGCGCGGGATGACCTCCGTCGTCGTCGATGAGTCAGTCGTGCAGATGATCCGCAACGGTCGATCGTTGCCGCTCTTCGACGGTGATGGTCCGTGGGTGGTTTCTGATGAACACGAGCGTCTCGTTGCGGTGTACGAACACGGTGGAGACGTGGCCAAGCCGGGCGTCGTGTTTGCCGAACCGATAGCGTGAAGCGCCGTGCAGATCATCGGTGACGCGCAGCGCGGAGCCCCACGACACGACGATCGCCGCAGTGTCATCACCATTGGCGCCTATGACGGGGTGCATCTCGGCCACCGTGCAGTGATCGCCCAGGTGCGCGAGAGGGCCCTGGAGCTCGGTTGCGCAAGCGTCGTCGTCACCTTCGATCGTCATCCCGCATCCGTGGTGCGTCCGGAGTCGGCACCGAAACTCTTGACCGATCTCGACCAGAAGCTCGAGTTGCTGGAGGCGACGGGGATCGATGCCGTCTACATCGTGCGCTTCGACGAAGACCGCGCCACTGAATCGCCGACCGCGTTCATCGAGCGCGCGCTCGTCGGAGACCTGCGTGCCCGCGAAGTGATCGTGGGCGAGGACTTCCACTTCGGCCACAAGCGGTCGGGGAACGTCGCGCTGCTCGCCCAAGTTGGCGAAACGCACGACTTCGTCGTGAGCCCGATCCGACTCATTGCGCGACCAGATGGCGTCGCCGAGCCCGTGAGTTCGACGGCGATCCGGCGGGCACTCGCCGGCGGTCAAGTCGAAGTTGCCGCCAATCTGCTCGGACGTAACTACGAAGTGCGGGGAGTGGTCGTGCACGGCGACGAGCGTGGACGACAGATCGGATTCCCGACCGCCAACGTCGAGGTGCCGAGCGCACAGTGTCTCCCAGCAGACGGCGTGTACGCGGGCACGGCACGACTCGCCGACGGCTCGGCGCATCGTTGTGCGATCAACCTCGGTCGACGCCCGACGTTCTTCGAGCACGCTGATCACTCGCTCCTCGAGGTGCATCTGCTCGATTTTGCTGGTGACCTCTATGGTCAGCGCGTGCAGGTGTCGTTCACGAAGTTCTTGCGCAGCGAGCGCAAGTTCGACGGGCTGGATGCGCTCAAGGCGCAACTCGCACTCGACATTGCCGCGGCTCGCGCCGCGCTCGAC
>DAIRSS010000059.1:0-7127 GCA_036804285.1 Ilumatobacteraceae bacterium | reverse complement strand
CCGGAATCGACAACTCCGTCTCGATCGCGAACACGATGCCACCCTTGGCCGAGCCATCCAGCTTGGTGAGCACGACTCCCGTCACCTGCGTGGCTTCTGCGAACTGGCGAGCCTGCACGAGACCGTTCTGACCGGTCGTCGCGTCGATCACGAGCAGCACTTCGGTCACGCGACCCGTGCCCTTTTCCGCCACGCGGCGCACCTTGCGCAACTCCTCCATCAGGTTCGTGTTGCTCTGCAGACGACCGGCCGTGTCGGCGAGCACGAGGTCTGCTCCACGCGCACCCGCGCTCTGCACCGCATCGAAGATCACCGACGACGGATCGCCGCCCTCTGCCCCGCGCACGATCTCTGCACCCGAACGCTCCGCCCACGTCGCGAGCTGTTCACCCGCCGCCGCACGGAACGTGTCACCGGCCGCCATCACCACGCGACGACCCGCTGCCACTTGCTGTGCTGCGATCTTGCCGAGGCTGGTGGTCTTGCCCGCACCGTTCACCCCGACCATCAACCAGATGTTCGGACCCTCGAGCGACGAATCGAACGTCAAGTCCCGCGACGCACCTGCAAGTCGCGACTTCATCGTCGAGCGCAACGCACCGATCACCTCGTGTGGCGTCGTCAATTCCTTCGCCTTCACGCGACCACGCAGGTCATCGAGCAGCGCCGTCGAGACCTTCACACCGACGTCTGCACGCAACAGCGCCTCTTCGAGGTCGTCCCAGGTGGACTGATCGACTCCGCTGCGACCGAGCACCGATCCGACGGCGCCAGACAGTGCACCACGAGCCTTCGACAACCGATCGCGCACCGAGCGCGTAACGGGCTCCTCGACGACGGGCTCTGCAACGACTGCCTCGGCGACGACTGGTTCTTCGACGACGGGTGCAGAAACGACGGGCTCGGTGACGACAGGCGCTTCGACCGGCTTGTCGACGACGGTCGTCGTCGCACGCTGTTGCGCAATCGTCGTGCGGGGTGCCGGCTTCGCGCGACGACCGATGAAGATGACGCCGATACCGAAGGCGACACCGACCACGGCGAGGACGAGCAGGATGATCTGCGACTGGCTCATGGTGAACTCAGGCTATGCGGAGGCGGCGCTCGCGCGCTCGACGATGACCCGCGAAGATCCGCCGGGCTGCATCGTCACGCCGAGCAGACAGTCGCCCGCCTCCATCGTGCGCTTCTGGTGCGACACGATGAGCAACTGCGCGTCCTTGCGGAACTCGTTGATCAAGCTCAAGAAGCGGTGCAGGTTGACGTCGTCCAGCGCGGCCTCGGCCTCGTCCATGACATAGAACGGGGACGGACGGCTCTTGAACACCGCGAACAGGAACGCGAGTGCGGTCAGCGAGCGCTCACCACCCGAGAGCAGCGACAACTTCTTCACGTTCTTCCCCGGCGGGCGCGCCTCGATCTCGATACCGGTGTTCAAGATGTCGTTCGGCGTGGTCAGGATCAACTTGCCCTGGCCTCCCGGGAACAACGAGTTGAAGATGCGGGCGAAGTTCTCGCTCACGTCTGCATACGCAGAGGCGAACGTCGTCTGGATCTCGCGGTCGACTTCCTTGATCACCTTGATCAATTCGCGACGGGTGTTCTTCACGTCCTCGAGCTGTTCCTCGAGGAAGGTGTGGCGCTTTTGCAGCTCGTCGAACTCCTGCAGGGCGAGTGGATTGATCGGACCCATCAAGCGCAGTTCGCGCTCGAGTTCGCGCACCTTGGCGATCGGGGTGACGCCGTCCGGCAACTCGGGCATCGGAGCAGCCATCGCCGCCTGTGGCTCACACGAGTGGTCGCGGCGGAGCGCCTCGACCGTGGCCTCGAGGCGCATGCGCACTTCGGCTTCTTCGACGTCCACGCGACGGTTGCGCTCGCGGCGCTCCTCGAGCAACTGCTCGTTCGTCGCACGTTCCTTGCGCGCCTCGTCGAGTCGCTGCGAGATCGCCCGCACCTCATCGCTCTGGCGACGACGAATCTCTTGCAGTTCGCCTTGGCGAACGTCGAGGGTGGTTGCATGCTGCTCCACGAGTGCTGACAGCCGCTCGAGTGCGGCGAGCTGGCGCTCCACCCCACGGCGACGCTCGGCTGCGGCGTTGCGCGCATCGACGTCGGCGGCGAGACGGTTGTCGATCTCGGCGAGACGGGCCTCGAGGAACTGGCGGCGCTCTTGCAGACCGGCGGTCTTGACCTCGAGGTCGTTGCGCAACACCGACAGCAAGCCCTGCAGTTCCGCCTGCACCGAGCGCAAGTGGTCGTACGCGCCAGCGAGTCGGCGCGAGTTGTCGCCGGCTGCGGTGCGGTGACGCTCGAGCAAGGTGAGTGCCGATGCGTGTGCATCGCGGGCCTGGGCAAGCTTGGTGCGCGCGTCGTTCAAGTCGGCCTCTGCGCGCACGAGTGCATCGGCTGCGCGCTCCGCGCGACGCTTGGCCTCATCGAGTGCGCTCTGGGTGACGCCACTCGCACCGACGCGCATGCCCGTCGAGGCGAAACGATCGCCGTCACCGGTGACGACCACCATCTCGGGGTGCGACATCGCCGCATCGAGTGCGTCCGACCAGGACTGCACGAACACCACGCGCGAGAACAACACGTCCAGCAGTCGATTCACCTGCACCTCGTGCGGGCCGGACTTGGCGCGCACGTTGGAGCGCAAGCTCTGACCCTTGTTCACGACCGGGGTGAACGGGATGGTGGTGATCGCATTCAGAGCGAGCACTGCGCCGACGCTCCCCGACTGGCGAAGCTCTTGCAGCGCGCGGCGGGCGGCATCCACGTTCTGGGCGACGACACCCGACAGCGAATCCCCGAGCGCAACCTGCACCGCCACGCGGCGATCGGCGTCGATGTCGATCAGGTCGTTCAAGGTGCCGAGCGCCCCCTCTACCTCGCGCAGCGCGGAGGCCGAGGCGGAGTTCACGTCGAGTGCGAGCGCGAGCGCCTCGGCGCGAGCCGACGACGAGGTCGCATCCGACTGGGCGGTCGTGAAGAGTGCGAGTGCGGCATCGCTCGCCGATTCTGCGGCGGAGCGTGCGGCGTCGGCCTGCACGAGGCGCAGCGACAGATCGGTCTCGTTGCGCACGTCGGTGTCGACGGCGATGCGCAGACGATCGATGTCTTCGTTCAGTCCGCGCACCTGAGCAGTCAGCTCGTTCACCTTCTGAGTTGCAGCGCGGGCCTCTTCGAGTGTGTTGGATGCTTCTCCACCGATCACCGAGTCGGGATTGACGCGGGCGACCGCTGCGAGTTGTTCGTTCACCTTGGCGAGGTCCTCGCGCAGCTTCGAGCTCTCGGCCTCGAGCGTGGCAACGACGCCGGAGTCCATCAACTGCCCGCGATCGCGCTCGACGGAGCGACGACGCTCGGCGAGCACGGCGAGCAATCCCTTGGCGCGACCACGCAGTTGTTCGATGCGCACGAGTTCGTCGTTCACGCCGGAGTCTCCGCGTGCGGACAGCTGCGCTTCGGCTGCCATCACGGTGGTATCCAAGCTCGACAACTTGGCGCGCAGCGAGCGCTCGGTCTCTTCACCCGCAAGTTTGTCGCTCGCCAAGTTCGTGAGTCGCGACTGGAAGCTCGCGATCTCGCGACCGGCGAGATACGTCTGCAGCGCACGCATCTCGGAGATCAACGCACCGTGACGACGCGCGGCATCTGCCTGGCGCTCGAGTGGCTTCAAGTTCCTGCGCACCTCGCGCAACAGGTCTTGTGCGCGCAACAGGTTGGCCTCGGTGCCCTCGAGACGACGCTCGGCCTTCTCCTTGCGCTTGCGGTGCTTCAACACACCCGCTGCCTCTTCGATGATCGCGCGACGATCTTCGGGTGAGTTGCTCAACACTTCGTCGATGCGACCCTGACCGATGATGACGTGCTGCTGACGACCGACACCGGCGTCCGAGAGCAACTCCTGCACGTCGAGGAGTCGGCACTCCACGCCGTTGATCGCGTACTCGCTCTCGCCGGAGCGGAAGAGCGTGCGGCTGACGGTGACCTCGGAGAAATCGATCGGCAACAACCCCTGAGAGTTGTCGATGGTGAGCATCACCTCGGCACGACCGAGGGCGGGGCGACGGGCGGTGCCGTTGAAGATGACGTCGTCCATCTTCTGGCTGCGCACGGCCTTCGGGGCCTGCGCGCCGAGCACCCAGGCGATCGCATCCACGACGTTGGACTTGCCCGAGCCGTTGGGGCCGACCACCACGGTCACGCCGGGCTCGAGCTCCATCGTGGTGGAGTCGGCGAAGGACTTGAAGCCCTTGAGGGTCAGGGATTTGAGGAACACGTCAGACAGCGAGAGTAGTTGATGTGTCGGGACCCCCCGACATTGACTCCGGTGTCATCTCAGCGCTGGCAGACCCCGCAGTAACAGGTGGTGCGACCGGCAAGCGTCGTGCGCGAGATGCGCGCGCGGCGACAGGTGAGACACGATTCACCGGCCCGTCCATACACGCGATGCTCGAGCTGGAACCACCCCTCGTTCCCCTCGATATCGACGTACTGGGTGTCGGTCAGCGTGCTGCCACCCGCCTCGACGGCGCGCTCGAGCACCGCCACGATCGAGGTGTGCAGCCGCTCGACGGTGGCACGACGCAGCGATCCCGCCGTGCGGTGGGGGCTGAGTTTTGCCCGGTGCAGGATCTCATCGGCATAGATGTTGCCGATCCCCGCGACGACCCCCTGGTCGAGAAGCGTCGCCTTCAGGTTCGTGCGCTTGCCGCGCAAGCGCTCGGCCAAGACCTCGGGCGTGAACCCCGGCGCCAACGGGTCAGGACCGAGCCGGGCGAGTTCAGGCACGAGCACTTCAGGATGCTCGGGGTCGAACACGACGACCTCACCGAAGGTGCGCGGGTCGACGAACCACAACTCCCCAGCCGCGAACTCTTTCGTTGCCTCGAGGTGCGCAACGACGTGCGTGTGCGGCGGGCGTGGCGTGCCCGCATCGACGACGAGCACGCGGCCACTCATGCGCAGGTGGATCATCACCGCATCGCCAGAGTCGAGATCACACAGCAAGTACTTGCCGTGTCGACGAGTGGAGACGATCTGCACACCCGACAGCCCGTCGATCAACGCCTCACGACTCGTGCGCCGCACCGTGCGCTCACGACCGACCTCGACTCGGGTGATGCGACGGTTGAGCGCGACGCGGTCGATCCCGCGTCGGACAGTTTCGACTTCGGGAAGTTCGGGCACGATCAGTCGTGGGCGTGTTCGCGCGCGAGGACGTCGCAGGCGATCTCGGCGGCGAGCTGTTCAGCCGCCTTCTTCGAGCGACCCTCACCGGAGCCGAGCTCACGATCACCGACGAACACGGTGGCATAGAACGTCTTGTCGTGGTCGGGGCCCTCGTCGTCGATCTTGTAGTGCACCTGCTCGGAGAGCAGTCGCGAAGCGAGTTCCTGCAGTCGAGTCTTTGCATCCAGTCGGTCGAGTCCGTCGATTGCTCCCTGCAAACGCGCCGACATCAACGTCGTCAACACGCGATGTGCGGTCTGGGCATCGGAGTCGAGATAGATCGCACCGAAGATCGCCTCGAGTGCATCCGACAGGATCGAGGTCTTCGTGCGACCGCTGCCCTGCTCCTCGCCGCGACCGAGCAAGAGACATTCCCCGACGCCGAGCTCCTCTGCCATCTCGGCGAGTGCCGAGGCATTCACCAAACTCTTGCGCAGGTCCGTGAGCTTGCCCTCGTGCAGGTCCGCATGCGCGCGATAGACGAGGTCGGCAACGACCCAACCGAGGATCGCATCACCCAAGAACTCGAGGCGCTCGTTGGACTCGACGCCGTCGTTTTCGGCGACGTACGAGCGGTGCCGCATCGCGCCCTCGACGAGGCTCTCGTCGCGGAACTGATAGCCGAGTCGCGCACACAGCGTGCGCAGCGCGTCGTTCACGTGCGGGCGACGGCCTCGGCGATGAGACCGACCATGTCGCACTCCACCATTTCCTTGGCGACCTTGATTCCGTTCAGCATCGCCCGCGCACTGGACGAGCCGTGCGAGATGATGCACACGCCATCCGTGCCGAGCAGGATCGCCCCGCCGTAGGTGTCGGGATCGAACTGGGCGTACAGACCGAGCAGGGCCGGCATGATCGCATCGGCATGCTCCTTGTATTCGGGAGCACCGATCGCAGAAAACAGCGCCTTGACGATCATGCGCATCGTTCCCTCGAGGGTCTTCAACGCCACGTTGCCGGTGAAGCCGTCGGTGACGACCACGTCGACGGCATCGGTCATGATGTCGCGGCCCTCGACGTTGCCGATGAAGTTGATGTGCGACGCATCGGACAACAACTCATACGCCTCCTTGCGCAGCGAGTCACCCTTGCCCGGCTCCTCGCCGATCGACAACAGACCAACCTTGGGTTGAGCGATGCCGAAGCGCGCATTCGCGTACACCGAGCCCATGAGTGCGAACTGCGTCAACCACTCGGCCTCGACCTCGGCGTTCGCACCCGCATCCAACATCACCGTCGGCGTCGAGCCAGGAACGGGAATCGGCGTCGCGATCGCAGGACGCTTCACGCCCTTGATGCGACCCATGCGCAGAAGTGCAGATGCCATCGTCGCGCCGGTGTTGCCGGCAGAGATCATCGCGGATGCTTTGCCGTCGCGAACGAGTTCGGCGGACACCACGAGCGTGGAGTCCTTCTTCGTGCGCACGGCGTTCGCCGGCTCTTCGTGCATGTCGATGAACTCACTCGCCACGTGCAGGGGCAAGTCACCGCGATCGGCGAGATCGGCAGGGCCGACTAAGAGAACGGGAATGCCTTCGGCGTGAGCCTGCTTGGCACCAGCAAGAATTTCGGCGGGAGCTTTGTCTCCCCCGAGTGCGTCAACCGCGACGGGCAACATCGACATGCCCGACGAGGAATCAGCCGACGTCGACTGCGACGCGACCCTTGTACCAACCGCAGTTACCGCACACGGTGTGTGGCAACTTCGAGTTGCTGCAACGCGGGCACACGCTGGCCGACGGGGCACCCAACTTCCAGGCGGCCGCCATGTGGCTGCGACCCTTCATCTTCGACTTCTTTTTCTTGGGTACTGGCATCGCGTGCTCGTCTTTCGCTCGAAATCTCTCGACCGGTCATGGACCGTGGTCGGCTTGTCAGGCTATCGG
>DAIRSS010000058.1:0-7142 GCA_036804285.1 Ilumatobacteraceae bacterium | reverse complement strand
CTTAGGCAAGGGCCTGCAAAGCCCTGTATCCGGGTTCGATTCCCGGCGTCGCCTCCATTGGCTTTGCTCGTGATCGACCCCTTCGTGGTGCTCTTTTTCGCAGTTTGAAGTAGGTACATTCACTTCTCTCGTCGTTTGATCGTTGTCGTTTGTCGTCTCAATAGGGTTACACCTCGAGATGAATGATCAGACCGAACGCGAGTCTTTTGATCGGTCTCTCGGGCTATTCCAGGTCACTGCAAGTGGTGTCGCCGTAATTATTGGTGCAGGCATCTTTGTGTTGATGGGTGCTGCGACAGAGCGGGCAGGGGCATTGGTTTGGCTGTCATTCGTGATTGCGGCGGCTCTGTCGGCTTTGACGGCGTTCAGTTACATGGAATTGTCGTCGATGTTCCCTCGTGCGAGCGCGGAACACGAGTTCACGCGACAGGTCTTTCCGAGGTGGATCGCGGGAACGGTCGGCTGGGTGATGGCCGTGGCTCTTGTCGTTGCGACGGCCACCGTCGCGCTCGGGTTCAGTCAATACCTCCGTGAGTTCGTGTCCATCGATCGGCGACTCGGCGCGATCGCATTGGTTCTCGTCATGGCCGTGATCTCCTACTTGGGAATGGAGCGTGCCGCGTGGGTCGTCGTGGGGTTGGGCGCTGTCGAAGTCGGAAGTTTGGTGGTTGTAGGGACCTCCGGGCTGAGTCGAGTGGGGGATGTCAATCTCACGTCGGGCCAACTTGGTGGCGTGCTGTCTGGTGCGGCGCTCGTGTTCTTCGCATTCATCGGTTTCGACGAGGTGATCACGCTCTCTGAAGAAACAAAGGATCCGGTGCGAACGATCCCGCGTGCACTGTTTCTTGCGCTCGGAATCTCCACGCTTCTGTATGTTCTCGTGGCGGTCTCGGCGGTGAGCGTCCTCGGAGTCGACGGTTTGACGTCGTCTGAACGTCCGCTTGCCGATGTGATGACCGAGTTGTGGGGGACTCGATCTGGTCGGTGGATGTCCGCTGCGGCAATCGTGAGTACGAGTTCGACGGTCCTCCTCGTCGTCACGGCAGCTTCTCGAATGCTGTATGGGGTCGCCGTCGCTGGTGATCTACCCGGCCGTCTCGGTGTGGTTCGTCATCGGCGCGTGCCGTTGAATGCATTGCTGGTGAGTGCGATCGTCGCGTGTGGGTTGATCTTGTTCAACGACTTGTCGTTACTTGCTGCGGCAACCGACGTCCTGGTCTACGTGACCTTCGTGTTCGTGAACGTCGTGACGATCGTCTTGCGAAAGACGCAGCCGGACCTTGAACGACCGTTTCGAATCAGAGGAGCGATTGGCTGGGTCCCGGTGGTCCCAGTGCTCGGACTCGTGGTTGTCATCGTGGTGTCGGGTCAGCTCGAATTACGAGCAACGCTCCTTGCAGCGTTGCTGATTGTTGCAGGTGCAGTCGTGCATTGGATGCACAGGCTGGTCGAATTTCGAAAGTCGTCAATTCCTCAGAAGAGCTGACGAGCGTTCCAGAGATCGGGAAAAACTGGAGTGAAGAGTGTTGACGCGAGATATTGCGCACCTGACGAGCCACCGGTGCCGTGCTTTGCTCCGATGGTCCTCTCCACCATCTTCACATGGCGATAACGCCATTCTTGAAGCCCCTCATCGAGATCGAGCAACCGCTCAAGAACGAGTGAGGCTTCTTGGTCGCTGCGGTACGCCGACGCAACCACGCTCGTGACGTCTTCCCTGGCTTGGTAGGGCTGGCTCGTGTCGCGCTTGAGTACGTCGTGTGGTATTTGATGTGATCTCTCTGCCAGGTATCGAAGTGCCGAATCCCACAGGGAGGGTCTCGCCAGCGCGGACCGAATGCGTCGATGCAGTGCGGTGTCAGGCGCAAAGGGGGCGAGCATCGATTCGTGGCGCCGTCCGAAGACTGCCTCGAGTTCGCGGAACTGGCCCGACTGGAATCCGCTTGCCTGATCGAGGCGGTCGCGAAACGAATTGAACTGGAGCGGCGTCATCGTCTCGAGGATGTCGACCTGGCTGACGAGTACTTTGAGAATCGTTCGAATCCTCCCCAGCGTGGCGAGAGCGGCGAAGGTTTCTCCAGTTTCAAGAACGGACTGTGCGCGAGCGAGTTCGTGGAGGAGTGAGGTGAACCACAGCTCGTAGGTCTGGTGGATCACGATGAAGAGGAGTTCATCGTGTTCAGGACCTGCGGATCGGGGCTCTTGCAGACCGAGAAGTTCGTCGATCTTCAAATAGGTGCTGTAGGTGAGCGCGCGATCATCAGTGGGCATACTTTCAGCGTAGGTCGGGCGCGCGATACCGTACGGATGTGCCGAGCGTCGAGATCCGTGACATGGTGCATGGGGATCTCGGGGACGCATGGCGCATCAATCAGTTGAACGTTCCCGCCGTCGGCGACGAGACGATGACATCGTTTCGGGAGATCTTCGACGTATCCAGCGTGTCGCTCGTTGTTCAGGCAGATGCCCGCCTGGTCGGCTTTTGCATGATCCTTCCACCCGGAACGACCTATGACAGCCCCAACTACCTCTATTTCTGTGACAGGTTCACGTCGTTCGCCTATCTGGACCGAGTGGCATTCGATGAAGGACATCGGGGTAAGGGCTATGGGGCAGCGCTCTACCGCGAAGTCGAGTCTCGATTGGACGTCGATCACCTGACACTCGAAGTCAACGTGAAGCCTCGTAACGAGGGAAGCCTTCGATTCCACGCGCGTGAGGGCTTCATCGAAGTGGACCAGATGGAGACCAGGCCCGGAAAGATCGTGAGTCTGATGGCGAAGCGGCTGCGTTGAGGCTCGAACTCCGAATCCCCATCAATTAGCGTCTACAACATGCGAAAAGTCCTGACTCTCGTTGTCGTTGGCGCACTGTCGTTGTCGGTGTCCTCGTCGGTTCGAGCCAATAGTGGAGCAAGTCCACTGTCTGGTCGTCCGGGTGGAGAGGGCAAGCCAGTCGTGATGGTGAAGTTGGACAACACGGCGCTTGCCCGACCGCACACGGGACTGCGTGAGGCGGACTTGGTGTATGTCGAGGAAGTGGAGTGGGGTCTCACCCGACTCGCCGCGCTCTACAACTCGTCATTTCCGAAGGTCGTCGGCCCCGTGCGAAGCGCCCGTATTTCGGATCTCGAGATCCTCGAACAGTTCGATTCGCCGGGGCTCGTCTTCTCTGGGGCGAACAAGACCTTGCTGGGCGCTGTTGCAAAGTCCAATGCCGTCAGCTTGTCACCGAATGAGATGTCGAATTACTACTTCAGGAACAACAAGAAGGAAGTTCCGCACAACCAGATGCTCAATCTTGGGTCGCTCGTTGCCAAGGCAAAAGGACTTGGTGTCGTCCGCGACGTTGGTCTCGTGTTCAACAACTCGGTACCGACTGGTGGAACGAAGACGAGATCGTTCCTCGCTCGATGGGCTTCGGCAACCGTTGGTGCCACCTGGTCGAGAGCCGGCTGGGGAATCTCCGTCGATGGATATGTGCAGAAGGATTACGTGACCAAGCGTCCGGTCGTCGCATCGTCGGTCATCATTCAATTCGTCGAGCAATACGAGTCGAAGTATGGAGATCGCTTTGGTGGAAAGACCCCACTGGCGAAGACGGTCGGATCAGGTAATGCCATCATCTTGCGCAACGGCCAGCGTTTCGCGGGAACGTGGACAAGGCCAACCGCCGAGAGCGGAACGCAATATGTGGTGAATGGTGAGACGTTTCCACTGCCAGTCGGTCAAGTGTGGGTGATCCTCGTCGATCGCGCCAAGCCTTCCTCGGTGTCGTTCAAGTGAGCGGCTCACACGCACGTGTCGCCGTCATCACCGGCGCTGCGCAGGGGATTGGTCGAGAGACTGCTCGGGAACTTGATTCCCGAGGCTGGTCGCTTGCCCTCCTCGACCAACAGACGATCGACGTGTCGGGGTATCGCGATGCACTGTGCGTGGTCGGTGACATCTCGGATGAATCCGTCGTGGAATCTGGCGCCGCACAAGTCATCGCGAAGTTCGGTCGCGTCGATGCGCTCGTCAACAATGCGGGTATCTCGATGATCCGAGCCGCACTCGATACACCGAGTGAGACATATCGAAAAGTGCTCGAGGTGAACCTGGTCGCGCCGTTCTTGTTGTGCAAGGCCTACGGACGCGTGATGGTCGAGCACGGGAGTGGCTCCGTGGTCAACGTCGCTTCGGTCGCCGGTCTACAGGGCGTCGCAGAGCGTTCGGCATACAACGCAAGCAAGCATGGGCTGATTGGTCTCACTCGGACACTTGCCGTCGAGTGGGGTGGCCGAGGTGTGCGAGTGAACGCGGTGTGCCCAGGTTGGGTGAAGACCGAGATGGATCACAAGGATCAAGCTGGTGGGTCCTACTCCGACGCCGACATCACGGAGCATGTACCGATGGGCCGTTTTGCGCGCCCTCAGGACATCGCACAAGCCATCGCATGGCTCTGTGACGGCGAGTTGTCAGGATTCGTGAACGGTGTGGCTCTGCCGGTCGACGGTGGTTGGACGAGTGACGGCTCATGGCAGAGCCTGCGGCTTCGTCAGCGCTAGTTCTCGAGCCTCGTAAACACGGCGATCAGTCCCTTGTCGCCGAAGTGCGGACTCTTCGGTCCGTAGATGTCGACTTCTGAGAGCACCGGTTCGCTGATGAAGCCTTCGCCGACGGCTTCGGCGAAATGGCCGGCGAAACCGACGTTGTCGAAGTGCTCCTTGTTGATCCCGACGACGATGGTTCCGCCCTCGCGTGCTGCACTTGAGACCGCGATGAGGTCACGGCCCGCGAGGTGACCATGCGTGAACACGCCTGAGCTCACGATGAGGTCGAAATGGTTCTTGGCGAACTGAATCGGCTTGGTGAGGTCTGCATCGAGGAGGTCTCGATAGACGGGTTTGCCATCAGAACGGACCTTTGTGCCGGCAACGGCGAGCATCTGGAGTGAGATGTCGACTCCGTCGATTTCCCAGTTCGGTTGGAGTTCGGCGAGGAGTGAGCCGAGAGCTCCAGTTCCACAACCGACGTCGACGACTTCGAGGGTCGATGACGTCCCCATGACCTCGACGGCCTTTTCTGCCACGCGAATGGGATATACGTACTCATTGGCGGTGACGAACTCCGCATCGTAGGTGGCGGCCCAACGCGCGTAGAGAGCCTTGTTTTCTTCTGGGGTGGATACCGAGTAGGCGTCCTCAAGATTGAAGTGGTCATCGGCAGACATCGCTTGAAGCGTAACAACGGCTACTCTCAGACCAATGGGCGCTGTCGCCAATTCTCGAGTGGGTGCTGCGATTGAGCAGTACAAAGCCGATGGGTACGCAATCATCCGAGGATTTTTCGATTCCGAGGTCACTGCCGAGCTGAAGCGGAAGTCCGATGAGCTCTACCAGGTGGGGATTCAACACCCCGTGACCTATCGACATGGCAATTTGTCGTACGAGATCCTTCCCGAGAAGCATTTCGGTCAGCGTTACCTCATCCAGGCCTATTGGTTCGCGTGGGCCGATCGTTTTTTCGATGACTTTCGGAGTCGACCCGAATATCTCGAGATCCTGGAGCCGCAGTTGGGTGGCAACATCCGGCAAGTCACGCAGCAAATCCACTGGAAGCCACCTGGGGCTCGGATCAGCGGATATCGATTCCATCAGGATCTGATGTTTCGTGAGGCCAGGCACGCATACGACGACGTGGTGCGCGACACCGTGACGATCGGGGTCGCAATCGATCGTGCGACGAAGGAAAACGGGTGTCTCCGAGTCGTTCCCGGATCTCACAAACTCGGCTATCTGGGTCTTTCCGACAACGGAAGTGGATCGATCATGAAAGGTCTGACCCTCGAAGACGAACTCGTCGGTGTCGGGATTGATCCAGCGTCAATTGTCGACGTCGAACTCGAACCCGGTGATGCAGTCATGTGGGGGCTCCTCACCGTTCACGGATCGTTGCCGAATGAGTCCCGAGTGGATCGAGCCTTTGCGCTCTCCAGCTACGTACGGGGCGAAACATCCCAGCGGGGTGAGTGGGCATTCAAGGATGGGGTTCCGCAGCGACTCGGTACGACACCACAGTTGTGCAAGAACGAGAAGCTGTTCGACAATCTTGAGCCGTACTACGACGCCACCGAGTGGTATCTGTAACTAGCGCTTGCGTCGAAGGAGATCCTTCAGACCGAAGAGAGTGACCAAGAGCATCGACTCTGCGACGATGCGTGGTGACATCTTGGATTGCCCTTCAACTCGGTCGGTGAAAGTGATGGGGACCTCGGTGACCTTCATCCGTTGCTGCTGGATGCGTCGGAGAATCGACGTCAGAAAGACGTAGCCATCACCCTTGATCGAGCTGAGATCGATTGCAGCCAAGGTCGACGACCGGTATGCACGAAATCCGCTCGTACAGTCACGAGGAGTGAGTCCGAGGACGAAGCGTGTGTAGAAGTTTCCGTACTTTGACAGCACACGTCGATGAAGGGGCCAACCAACGATTGATCCGCCGGGTACGTATCTCGATCCTACGGCGCCGGCCGAGTCGTCCTCGAGGGCGGTAATGAGTTGAGGAATCATGGTCGGGTCATGTGAGAAGTCGGCATCCATCGTGAGGACGATGTCGAATCCTCGGTTCAGAGAGTGTGCAAACCCGGCAAGGTATGCGGCACCGAGTCCTCTCTTGCCAGATCGGTGGATGACAGAGAGCAGCTGATCCGAAGAGGCAAGACGATCGACGATGGCGCCAGTTCCGTCGGGGCTCAAGTCGTCAACGACAACGATCGCCAGATCCGGATTTGCGACCCGCACCGCATGTATGAACCGTTCGATGTTCTCGCGCTCGTTGTACGTCGGGAGAACGAGAATCGAACGGTTCGTCACGGCTGCATCCACTCGGACAAGAGCCTAGGTGGACATAGTCTTGTAGCCGTGGGGCGCACGACGAAGTGGACGTGGGTACTTGCAGCCCTGTTGTATCTGGCTCTTGGGCTTTGGACTGTCACAGTTCCACTCTTCGCCTCACCCGACGAACCAGCCAATTTTGTGAAAAGTGCGGCCATTGTCCGGGGCGACCTCGTTGGAGATGCAGTTACACCTGAAACGTTGAAGTCGTACTGGACGACGACCGTCGACATCGATCCACAGTTCGGTTCCGTGAATGGTCTGC
>DAIRSS010000057.1:0-7152 GCA_036804285.1 Ilumatobacteraceae bacterium | reverse complement strand
GATTCATTCATATAAGTGGTCGGCTTGACGAGCAGGAGGTGGAGGTCGTCGCGGTGCACCTCGGCGATGACGGCGCTTTCGCGGCACGACTTGAGCGTGACGCCGTAGCGTCGTGCGAGTTCGTCGATGACGTCGAAGCCGACGTTGTGACGAGTCGAGTCGTAGGTGCGTCCGGGATTGCCAACGCCCACGACGAGTGCGTCGAAGGGGGTGCCTCGCCGCTTCAGTCGCGCGTCGCGACCGAACAGCGCCATGAGAACTACGACGCGGCGGGCTTGTTGTCGCCAGCAGCGGGTGCGGCACCATCGGCGGGTGCTGCACCATCTGGCGTCGCTTCACCCGCGGCAGCTGCTGCCGGCTGCTCAGCCTCGGTGCGCGACGTGAGCACGGTGACGACGACCAAGTCGTCGTTGGCCACTGCCGTGACACCCTTCGGCAAGGTGATGTCACCGAGACGAATGACGTCGTTGACGGTCATCTCGGAGATGTCGATCAAGATCTCGTTCGGAATGTTGCTCGCGGTTGCGCGCACTTCGATGCGGTCGACGGCTGCGTCCACGAGGCCACCTTCCTGCACGACAGCCTTGGCGGTGCCGGTGAGGTGAACGGGGACTGCCATGACGATTTCCTCGGTGAGGTCGATCTGCATGAAGTCGATGTGGCTGACCGTGCGCTTCACGGGGTCGCGCTGCAGTTCCTTCACGATTGCTGGGTACTTCTTGTCGTCCACGTGCAACTCGAGAATCGTGTTGACACCGGCTGGGCCCGACAATGCGGCACGCAATTCACGGCGCTCGACGGTGATCGACACTGGGGTCATGCCGTGGCCGTAGATGACGGCAGGAATGTGATCGTCCGAGCGCAGACGGCGCGACTCAGCGCTGCCCGTCGTGCGACCGACTTTGGTCTTCAAGGTGGTTGTCATGGGGACTCCAGGTGCTGCGATGTTCTGCGTCCGACGAGAACGTCGCCGAACAACGGCTGGTCAGTCTAACGGCGGGTTTTTCCGAAAAAATCGGCTCTAGGACTGGTTTTCACCGTCGAAGAGGTCGCTCACGCTGGTCTCGTCGAACACGGCCGAGAGGGCATCGGCGAGGATCTTGGCCACCGACAACACCTCGATCTTCGGCAGGCGCTTGTCGGCTGGCAGGGGAATGGTGTTGGTCAACACGACCCGCTCGATCGGGGCCTTGGCGAGTCGCTCGATGGCCGGACCCGAGAGCACGCCGTGCGTGGCCATCGCCCACACTTCGCGGGCACCACGCTCGATCAACAGCTCTGCCGCGCTCACGATCGTGCCACCGGTGTCGATCATGTCGTCGGTGAGGATGCACAGCTTGCCTTCGACTTCACCGATCACTTCCTTGGCGACCGCGACGTTCGTCGTGCCCTTCGGGCGACGCTTGTTGATGAACGCAACGTCGGCGTTCATGTCGGCGAGGTGCTGGGCGAAACGCTCGGCCACCTTCACTCGACCGGCATCCGGGGAGACGATGACGACACCATCGCGCACGTTCGAGCGCACGTACTTCTCGAGCACCGGCATCGCAGTGAGGTGGTCCACCGGACCGGAGAAGAATCCCTGGATCTGTCCGCTGTGCAAGTCGATCGACACCATGCGCTTGGAACCTGCCGCGGCGAACATGTCGGCGACGAGTCGCGCCGTGATCGGCTCGCGACCCTCGGCCTTGCGGTCCTGGCGCGCGTATCCGTAGAACGGACATACCGCGGTCACGCGCTTTGCCGATGCGCGGTAGGCGGCGTCGATCATGATCAGCTGCTCCATGATCGAGTCGTTCACGCTGCGACCATCGATCCCGCAGTGCGTCTGCATGATGAAGACGTCACCGCCGCGCACGCTCTCGCCGAAGCGTGGGCGAAGTTCTCCGTTGGCGAATTCGACGATGTTCGCTTCACCGAGTTGCACCTGCAGGTGCTCGGCGACTTCGGTCGCAAGGTCGGGGTGGGTGCGGCCGCTGTAGATGGCCATCCGCTTCGTGGTGACCTTGTCGATCGTCTTGTTCATAGCCCCCCGTACGATGCGTCCCGCGTCGCCTCAGTCTAGGAGAAATGCTTTGCGCGCTCCGATTCGACGAGCGTCCGCGCATCGACCGAGGACACGTCGTCACATTCCGTGGGGCGACCTCGTCGGGTCGGCCAGATGTTGCGAGCGATGGTTCCGGGGAGAGGACTCGAACCCCTATATGCGGGACCAAAACCCGCTGTCCTGCCATTGAACGACCCCGGACTGACGTCTCCACGGTACCCAATCCGAGGCGCTCAAATGCTCTGCCACCCGATAGCGTGTCGTGCGCTATGGGATCACTCGTCAAACGCCGCCGCAAGCGCATGCGCAAGAAGAAGCACAAGAAGATGCTTCGTCGCACGCGTCACCAGCGCCGCAAGTAATCCCTCTCTAGAGCGTCGCGATCGTCTTCGCGAGCACCACGGTTGCCTCGGGCAACTTCTCGTGCAGATCGGGGAAGTGACCCCGCACCCACCACGTGGCTCCACTCCCCGCGAGTATTGGCGTCACACCCGTCGCATTCCCGATTCGTTCCCGCCATTCGGCGAGTCGCGGCTCGACGACGATCGCCGGGGTCTCGAGGTCGTTCGGACCGCTGCCGCGCTGGCGTGAGGCATCGAGGTCGTCCCACGCGCGATACACCGCGGGGGTCGAGACACCGAACGGTGGCGTGATGAGGGTGACGTTCTCGTCGCGATGCACGAGCGGGGAGATGATCTCGCCGATGCCCGACACGCGAGCGCGTCCGCCGATCATGCAGAACGGCACGTCTGCTCCGATGCGCGAGGCCGCCACGAGATCGTCGAATTCCGCCCAGCGCAGGATCGCTGCCGCATCTGCGCTGCCGCCACCGAGTCCGCCGCCGGAGGGAATGTTCTTCGTCACGTGCACGGCCGCACTCACGCCACAGAGTCGCAGCGCTTTGGCGATCAAGTTGTCCTCGGAGTCGGTGATGCCGTTCGCGAAGGGTCCGTCGAGGGTGATTCCCGTCGAGGACGTGTCGATCGACAACACGTCGTGCAGATCGAGGCTCACCATCTCGGCGTCGATGTCGTGGTAACCGTCGTCGCGCACACCGACGACGCGCAAGGCAAGGGTGAGCTTGGCGTGTGCGGTGAGTCTTTCGATCACGCGTGCACCGCCTTGCACAGTCGGCCCCACGCCACGACGTCGAGTTCCTCTGGGCGTGCATCGCTTGCGACGCCCGCGTGCTCGAACTGCTCCGGCGTCACGATTCCCGCGAGTGATCGACGCAGCATCTTGCGACGTTGGGCGAAACCCGCGCGCACGAGCGCGAACAGTTCCTTCGGTTCCACGCCCTCGACTGCGGGCGTGTCGCGTCGGGTGAACTCGACGAGCGCGGAGGAGACGTTCGGCTTGGGGAGGAACACCGTCGCGGGCACGTCGGCCACGATTCGGGCATTCGACCAATACGCGACCTTCACCGAGACCGCACCGTAGGCGCTCGTGCGTGGCTGGGCGACGAATCGATCGGCCACTTCGCGTTGCACCATGACCAACAGGTGGCGAACGGCGGGAACGTCGTCCAGGATGTCGGCCACGAGTGGGGTGGCGACGTTGTAGGGCAGGTTCGCCACCACGTGCCAGGACTGCGATTGCTTGGCGAGTGAGTTCCAGTCGAGTTCGCCGGCATCAGCATGCAGCACTTCGACGTTGTCACAGTTGGCGACGACCTCGCGCAACACCTCGACGACGCCGTTGTCGATCTCCACGGCGAGCACGTGTGCGCCGGTCTCCGCGAGTGCGAGCGTGAGTGAGCCGAGTCCCGCGCCGATCTCGACGACATGGTCGCCCGGTCCGACGCCACTCAGGCGAGCGATCTTGCGGACGATGTTCGGGTCGACGACGAAGTTCTGGCCGAATGCGCGTCGCGGGGACAGCCCGTTGGCCTCGAGGAGCGAGGCGATGTCGCTACGCGAGTGGGTCACCAGGTGATCTTCACGGGGATCGGGGCATCGATCAGGTCGGCGAGTTTGACGAACACACTCTGGTGCAACACGATGCCGATTCCCGGCGGCACGAGGGTCGAATAGACACTCAGACACTTGATCTTCTGGCCATTGTTGATGTTCGTCACCACGAGGTTCTGACCCTGGGGCACCGTCGTGCTGTAACACACGGCGCGCTCCGTGTAGCCGAGGACGGTGAAGGTCGCCGTGCCGGTGTACTCGTTCGCACTCGTTGCCGGCTGAGCGATTGCGGCGGTCCCGCTCGGTGGAAGGGCCGCTGGTCCGCCCAGGATGACGGGAACTGGAACGCTGTCTTCGACGATTGGCGGAACCGTCGTATACGTCGTGGTTGATTCCACGGCTGCGTCGTTCGAGTCGCCCGTCGTCGAGCGGACGATCACGAGGGCCAGCATCGACACCACTGCGAGCACCACGATGCGTCGACGTTCGTAAACCGACAGGGGCACGCGAGTCACGCTAAGGGGCGATGCCGGGAAACGCAAGGTTCGCATTGTGCGTGGTGACGCGTGCGAATTCGGCGACATCCATGCCACGCAGGTCGGCGATGTACGTGCCGACGACGGCGACGAGTGCGGGCTCGTTCGGTTTGCCACGGTGAGGAACTGGCGCGAGGAACGGTGCATCGGTCTCGATCACGAGATGATCGAGTGGACACCAGCGTGCGGCTTCGCGCACGTCATCTGCGGTCTTGAACGTGACGATGCCGGAGAACGAAAGGTACGCGCCGCGCTTCACGCATTCACGCGCCTCGTGTTCGCCACCGGTGAAGCAGTGGAAGATGGTTCGCTCGGGCGTGCCACAGGCGTCGAGCACGTCGAAGGTGTCGTCCCACGCCTCGCGCGTGTGGATCACGAGGGGCAGATTGCGTTCGTGTGCGACGGCGATCTGCTCGGCGAACACGTCTCGCTGCACCGCGCGGTCCGAGTGGTCGTAGTAGTAGTCGAGGCCGCACTCACCGATCGCGACGACCTTTGGTTCATCCAGCATTCCTCGCAGTGGTGCAAAGCCATCCTTGGCGTCATGCGGGTGGAGGCCGACCGTTGCCCACACGTCGTCATGTTGGGCGGCGATGTCGATCGCCTGACGACTCGTCGTGGCATCCGTGCCGATGACGATCATCTTGGCGACACCATTCGCGCGTGCCGTGTTCAACACCTGGTCGTGATCGGTCTTCATCGCCTCGTCGTAGACGTGGCAGTGGGTGTCGACCCACATGGGTGAGCTCGTCATAGCGTCTTGCGCGGGAAGAGCGGTTGTCCCTTCGTCACGGTGAGGCCACCGGGGTAGAGCCCCCATGCCGTGTCGCGACCCACGCGCATGTCGGCGATCGATCCGCTCAGTCCCAGTCGAGACCAGATCTCCTGCGTCGTCGTCGGGAGTGCGACCTGGGCGAGGATCGTGACGATGCGCAGCGCTTCGAGTGCGTCACCCATCACGCGGTCGACGGCGTCACCCGGCTCCATCTTCCATGGCTCGTGCTGCTCGAGGTGTGCGTTCGTCGCGCGGATGAGATCCCAGGTCGCCTCGAGTGCACGACTCGGCTGCACGGAAGCCCACGCCTCGGATGTTGCGCGCACGCTCTCTGCGGCGACTGCGGCGAGCGCCGAATCGGCGGCCGGTGCGGGACCGATGCCGCCACACTTCTTTTCGACGACGGTGGCGACGCGCGCAGCCAGATTGCCGAGATTGTTGGCGAGGTCGGAGTTGTAGCGACTCGTGATGCCCTCGAGGGTGAAGTCGCCGTCGTTGCCGTAGTTCGTGTCGGCGAGCACGTAGTAGCGAAAGCCGTCGACGCCGAAGTCATCGATGAGATCGAGCGGGTCGACCACGTTGCCCGCGGTCTTGGACATCTTCGCGCCGTCGGTGAGCAGCCATCCACCGACCGCCCAACCCTTCGGCGGCTCGATGCCGGCAGACATGAGCATCGCGGGCCAATACACGCAGTGGAAGCGAATGATGTCCTTGCCGATGAAGTGGTAGTCGACCGGCCAACGTGACGCGAAGCGCGCGTCATCGGTGCCGTAGCCGTGTGCCGTGATGTAGTTGGCGAGTGCGTCGAACCAGACGTAGGTGACGTGGCTGTCGTCCCACGGCAGGGGGATGCCCCACTTCAGCGTCTTGCGGCTGATCGAGAAGTCGTGCAGTCCGCCCTTGATGAAGCCGATCACTTCGTTCATGCGGAAGCTCGGCGTGATCGCATTCGGATGTTGTGCGTACCAGTCGAGGAGGCGATCCTCGAAGCGCGAGAGACGGAAGAAGTAGTTCTCTTCCTCGACGTACGTCGTCGGCTTGGCGTGGATCGGACAATTGCCCTTGTCGAGTTCGTCTTCGAGGAAGTACGCCTCGCACGGCACGCAGTAGTGACCGCGGTAGATGTCGGACTCGATGTCGCCCGCGTCGTAACAGGCCTGGAGCAACTTGCGCACGCCGAGCGCGTGACGCTCCTCGGTGGTGCGGATGAAGTCGTCGTGCGTGATGTTCAGGCGCTTCCACGCCTCGGCAAAGAGCGGGGCGATCGAGTCGGCGAACTGCTTGGGCGACACGCCCTGTGCCTCGGCGGCCTGCTGGATCTTCAGCCCGTGCTCGTCGGTTCCCGTGAGGAGGTGTACGTCATCCCCACACAGGCGGTGCCAACGGGCGACGGCGTCCGCGACGATCGTGGTGTAGGCGTGACCCAGGTGTGGCTTGGCGTTGACGTAATAAATAGGTGTCGTCGCGGAGAACTTGGCCACCTCTCCACACTAATGGCGTGTCCTAGTCTGACGCCGTGACATTTTCCTTCGACGATGCAACCCGCGTCGAGCGCATCGGCGAAGGTCGCTATGTCGGTGACGTGCATGACGGCTGGGACATCCGCGGCAATGCGAACGGCGGATACGTGATGGCACTGATGAACTCCGCGATGCGCGATGCGTCTGGTCGCAACGATCCGATCTCGCTCACGCTGCACTACCTCGCGCCACTTCCGCCGAGTCGATTCGAGATCGCAACCGAGGTCATCAAGCAAGGGCGTCGGTTCACGACGGTGAGTGCATCGATGATCGTCGATGGACGAACCGCAATCCGCGCGATCGGCGCCTTCGGCGATGCGCCGGATGCCTCCGCTGGACTGCACCACGTCGACATCGCGCCGCC
>DAIRSS010000056.1:0-7594 GCA_036804285.1 Ilumatobacteraceae bacterium | reverse complement strand
TCGACCTCGGCGCGCTCGTTGCCGGCAGCCGCTACCGCGGTGACTTCGAAGAGCGTCTGAAGAAGGTCTTGAAGGAAATCAAGACGCGTGGCGACATCATCTTGTTCATCGACGAGATCCACACCCTCGTCGGCGCAGGCGCAGCAGAAGGCGCAATCGACGCAGCCTCGATCCTCAAGCCGATGCTCGCCCGTGGCGAGTTGCAGACCATCGGTGCGACCACGCTCGATGAGTTCCGCAAGCACTTCGAAAAGGACGCCGCACTCGAGCGTCGCTTCCAGCCGGTGAAGGTCGAGGAGCCGGAGGTCGCCCACACGATCGAGATCTTGAAGGGCATCCGCGACAAGTACGAGGCACACCACCGCGTCACCATCACCGACCAGGCGCTCGTCGCAGCGGCAAACCTTGCCGACCGCTACATCGCCGACCGTCACCTGCCGGACAAGGCGATCGACCTGATCGACGAAGCCGGTAGTCGTCTGCGCATCAAGCGCATGGCCACGCCACCGGACCTGAAGGACCTCGAGAACAAGATCAACGCCGTCCAGGAGGCCAAGAAGAAGGCCGTCGAGGAACAGCGCTTCGAAGAGGCCGGTCGCCTGCGTGACCAGGAGCGTGCACTCCTCGACGAGCGCGCCTCCAAGGAAGCCGAAGTCAAGGCATCCGGCATCAACCTGTTCGACGAAGTCGACGAGGAAGCCATCGCAGAGGTGCTCAGCATCTGGACCGGCATCCCCGTCTACAAGTTGACCGAAGAAGAGACGGCCAAGCTCCTGAACATGGAGGCCGAACTCCACAAGCGCATCATCGCCCAGGAAGACGCGATCAAGGCGGTCAGCCAGAGCATCCGCCGCACGCGCGCCGGTCTCAAGGACCCGAAGCGCCCGAGCGGTTCGTTCATCTTCCTCGGACCGACCGGCGTCGGCAAGACCGAACTCGCCAAGACGCTCGCCAACTTCTTGTTCGGCGATGACGATGCACTCATCTCACTCGACATGAGCGAGTACATGGAAAAGCACACGGTCAGCCGCCTCGTCGGTTCGCCCCCGGGATACGTGGGCTACGAAGAGGGCGGTCAGTTGACCGAGGCCGTGCGCCGCAAGCCGTTCTCCGTGGTGCTCTTCGACGAGATCGAAAAGGCTCACCCAGACGTGTTCAACACACTGCTCCAGATCTTGGAAGAGGGTCGTCTCACCGACTCGCAGGGTCGCAGCACGGACTTCCGCAACACGGTGCTGATCATGACCTCGAACCTCGGCACGCAGGATCTGCGCAAGGCCAACGTCGGCTTCGGCAAGAACGACGAGGCGATGTCGTACCAGCGCATGCGCGACAAGGTCAACGAGGCGTTGAAGAACCACTTCCGACCGGAGTTCTTGAACCGCATCGACGAAGTCATCGTGTTCCACGAACTCGGCATGCCAGAAGTCGTCCAGATGGTCGACCTGATGGCCAAGCGCCTCATCGGCCAGCTCGAAGGACTCGGACTCGGACTCGAGCTCACCCAGCCAGCCAAGGAACTCCTCGCCAAGCGTGGCTACGACCCGCAGCTCGGTGCGCGACCACTGCGTCGTGCGCTCCAGCGACTGGTCGAAGATCCGCTCTCGGAGAAGTTGTTGAACAAGGAATTCTCCGCGGGTGACATCGTGCTCGTGGGCGTCGAGGATGACCCCGAGCGCCCCGGCGAGCAGCGCATCAGCTTCAGTTCCGTTCCCGGATTCCAGCCACCGGCTGCGGTCGAACTTGCCGGCGCGAGCGACGGCACGACGACCACCGAATAGCACCACCTCACTCGATGTCGAGTCGCTCTCCACTGCGGGCGCTCGTCGCGATCGCACTCGGCTGTCTCGCACTCAGTGCGTGCCGTGTCGACACGGTGGTGTCTCTGAACGTCGAGCCCGATGGTTCCGGGGTGCTCGCCGTCGTCGCAACTGCAGATGCCGAGGTGATGGCAAGCGCACCGAACCTCGTCAACGACCTCAACTTCGACGACGCCAAGGCTGCGGGTTGGAAGGTCTCCGACGTCGAGATGCTCGACACCGGTGGTGCACAGGTGCGGGTGTCGCACTCCTTCACCACGCCCGAGGAGGCCACGCAGCTCATGGGGCAACTCAGCGGCGAGTTCGGACCGTTCAAGGAACTCTCATTGACGCGCAGTGGCAAGGAAACCGACTCCACCTGGGCGCTCGCAGGAACCGCACAGATCACCGGCGGGCTCCAAGCCTTCGCCGATGGAGAACTGCTGAACATCATTGGCGGCGCTCCGTATGAAGCCGCGGTGCGCGAGCAGAACCTCGACATCGGCCAGGCCGCCTCGATGGCGCTCAAGGTTCGACTGCCGGGCGTGATCGAGTCCACGACCGGGGTCGACGATGCGGGACTCATCCAGTGGACGGTGCCCTTCGACGGCAGCTCGCAACAGATCGCAGCAACAACACAGAACACAGCCGTCGGCGCCACGATTGCGCGGATCTTTTCACCAGTGCTGTTCTGGCTGTTCATCGGCTGGCTCGTGGTGATGGCCGGCTTCTCCGGCTTCGTTGCCTTCTCGCGCCTGCGCAAGCGCAAGTAGGACACCCACGGCGTAGTGTGTCGCGCATGGCACGCATGCGCACCGTCTACAACTGCAGCGACTGCGGCGCAGCGCATTACAAGTGGGCCGGCAAATGTGATTCTTGCGGCGCGTGGAACTCCCTCGTCGAGGATGTCGAAGACCCGGCGGAGTCCGTGACGCTTGCAGCCGGCATGGCGCTCGTCCCACCCGGCACGCCACAACCCCTCAGCACCCTGAGCTCTGCGACTGGCAAGCCGACGCCGACCACCATCGGCGAACTCGACCGCGTGCTCGACGGTGGTCTCGTCCCCGGCTCGGTCACGCTGCTCGGCGGCGAACCCGGCATCGGCAAGTCCACCTTGCTCTTGCAGTTGCTCGCCGCGTGGCCAAAGAAGTCGCTGTACGTCACCGCTGAGGAAAGCGCCCAGCAAGTGCGGCTCCGTGCCGAGAGACTCCATGCGCTGCGCGACGACGTGTGGCTGCTCTCCGAAGCCTCACTCACGAACATCGTCGCGGCGATCGACAGCGTCGCACCAACCTTGATCGTGATCGACAGCATCCAAGCAGTTGCCGATCCAACGCTCGGGTCGGCACCTGGCTCGGTCGTTCAAGTTCGCGGATGCGCCTATCGGCTCGTGCAAGAAGCAAAGAGTCGCAACATCCCCGTGATCCTCGTCGGACACGTCACGAAAGAAGGTGGCCTCGCCGGTCCACGCGTGCTCGAACACGTCGTCGACACCGTGCTCTCCTTCGAAGGTGATCGCCACCATGCGCTGCGGTTGCTCCGCGCGGTGAAACACCGCTTCGGTTCGACGAGCGAGCTCGGACTCTTCGAGATGACCGAGACTGGTCTCGCAGGTGTTCCCGATGCCAGCCAGATGTTCCTCGCCGACCGCCGACCCGGAACGCCAGGCTCGATCGTCGTGCCGACACTCGAAGGCCAGCGCCCGCTCCTCGTCGAGGTGCAGGCGCTCACCAATCCCGTCTCGAGCGGCGTCCCGCCACGCCGTAGCGCGCAGGGTCTCGACCCTGGTCGACTCGCGATGTTGCTCGCAGTGCTCGAACGACGCGCGCGGCTCTCGCTCTCCCAACACGAGGTATATGCCTCCGTCGTCGGTGGTGTGAAGCTCACCGAACCGAGCAGCGACCTCGGACTATGCATTGCGCTCGTGTCGGCTGCCACGAACACCCCGACCCCAAGTGATCTCGTCGTGTGTGGTGAGGTTGGCCTCGGAGGGGAACTTCGCAACGTGGCGCATCTCTCGCGACGACTCGCCGAAGCGGCGCGTCTCGGTTTCACGCGTGCCATCGTGCCTGCGAGTGGGGCGGAGAAGTCGAAGCCCGCCAAGCATGCAGGGCTCACCGTTCAGCCCGCAGGAAGCCTGAGCGAGGCGCTCGCACTCGCTCAACTGTCCGTATCGTAGGCACGGTGACGATCGTCCCCGACAACAAGAACTGGACGTGGGTTCTCGAGCGTCCCTGCCCTGACTGCGCATTCGACGCAAGCCACATCGCCGTGCGCGACATCGGCATGATGACGCGCGACCTTGCCTCGCAATGGGAGGTCGTGCTCGGCCTCCCCGGTGCGACCAAGCGACCTAGGCCTGATTTCTGGTCGCCGAGCGAGTACGGCTGCCACGTTCGCGACGTCTTTCGACTCTTCGACGAACGACTCGCCCTCATGCTCGACCAAGTGAACCCGGCGTTCGCGAATTGGGACCAAGACGCCACGGCGATTTCGGATCGATACGACCTGCAGGACCCCCTCATCGTGCGTCGGGAGATCGTCGTCGCCGGCGACCAACTCGCGGACCGCTTCGACCAGGTCACGGGGTCGGACTGGCAGCGCACAGGGCGCCGCAGCGACGGGGCCGTGTTCACGGTCGAGACCTTCGGCAAGTACTTCCTGCACGACCCCATCCATCATTTGTGGGATGTCGCGCGCACTTTCTGACGTCGCCGCACACACATCGGGTCATGACACAACCTTCTCCGACCTTCATCGGCCAAGACCGCAAGCGCAGGTGCAGTTGGTGCTCGAGCGACCCGCTGTACGTCGCCTATCACGACAACGAGTGGGGTCGCCCCGTCACCGACGACAACCGCCTCTACGAAAAGCTCTGCCTCGAGGGCTTCCAGGCCGGGTTGTCATGGTTGACCATTCTGAAGAAGCGAGAGGCGTTTCGCGAAGCGTTCGCCGGCTTCGATCCCCTCATCGTTGCCCGCTTCACGACGAGAGACGTCCAGCGACTGATGCGCAATGCGGGAATCGTGCGCAACACCGCCAAGATCCAGGCAACGATCTCCAATGCACGCGCAACGATCAAGGTTTGGGATGCAGGTTTGACACTCTCAGAGGTGATCTGGAAGCACCAGCCCACCAAGCGACGAGCAGCTCCTCGCGCATACGGTGACGTGCCAAGCTTCAGCGCAGAGTCAACGGCGCTTTCCAAGGAACTGTCTCGGCTGGGGTTTCGTTTCGTCGGACCGACCACGATGTATGCCGCGATGCAATCACTTGGCATCGTCAATGATCACTACGCAAGTTGCGCATTCCGGTCCGCGTGCGACAGCGGACGATCGAGGCTCGCTCGCGGTCGTTAGAGCGTGTAGCGATACACGTTGGTATCGCGTGCGACGAACCCGAGGCGTTGATACAGCCTGTTCGCGGCCTCGCGCGACGGCCGTGACGTGAGGTCCACGGTCTTTGCGCCACGCTCCCGCGCTCGCTGCAGCGCGAACGTGTTCAGTGCCTCCCCAACTCCCTTGCCGCGGGCTGATTCGTCGACGACGACGTCCTCGATCCAGGCGCGAATCCCGGTGGGAATCGGAAAAACCACAAGCGTGAGTGAACCAACGATTGAGCCACCGTCCCGCGCGACGAGAACGTCGCAGGAATCGTTCGCAATGATTGCCGCGAGCTCTGCGTGCGTCGGTGGAGGATTTGATGATGACAACTGTGGGATGAGGCGAGCCATCGCGTCGACCAACTCTGGTGTCGCACGATCAGCGATGTCCACGACGATTGTCACACCACTACCTTGCCACACCCCAAACCTGCCATCACACCCACCCGAATCGAGGGTTCGGGTGACGGATTTTCTCGGTATCGTTTGACCAACATGTCGGATATCGCGCACGTTCGGTGGTTGTCCAAGCCGAGTCTCACGCGACCCGTGATGATCACCGCCTTCACCGGTTGGAACGATGCCGCCGACGCCGCATCGAACGCCGTGCGGAATCTGATCGAGGGATGGGGTGCGCAACCGCTCGCCGAGATCGATCCGGAGATGTTCACCGACTTCGCCACGATTCGCCCACACATTCGACTCAAAGATGGCCTGACGCGCACGGTGGTGTGGCCGACCGTCGGGCTGTGGCATGTGCAGGGAGCTGGTGGCGACATCATCCTCGCGCTCGGACCAGAGCCGAGCCTGCGCTGGAGGGCATTCTCCGAACAGTTGCTGGGGGTGGCAGACCACTTTGGCGCCTCAATGATGCTCACCCTCGGGGCACTTCTCGCAGACGTTCCACACAGCCGACCAGTTCAGATCATCGGCACCGCCACCGACCAGGATCTCATCGAGCGCTACAACCTGCAGCGGTCTCGATATGAGGGACCGACGGGGATCATCGGTGTCATTCACGACGTCTGTGCGACGACTGCACTTCCGTCAGTCGCACTGTGGGCTGCGGTTCCTGCATATGCGTCGCAGGTTCCGTCGCCGAAGGCGTCGCTCTCCCTGATGCGTCGCGCGTGTGAAATCATCGGCACCCCTGCACCGGTCGCATCCGTGATGAACCTCATCGATCGCTACGAGGAACAGGTCAACTCGCTCGTCGAAGACGACGAAGATCTCGCCGCGTACGTCGAACGCCTCGAGACGATGACCGACCAAGGAATGTCCATCGACGACGAAGTTGATGACGGTCAGTTGCAGTTCGACTTTGCCGAGGACACGGGCGATGACGCAGCGGATGCGTCGACGCTGATGGACGAGGTTGAGCAGTTCCTGCGCGAGCAGGGCGACGGGAAGTAGCCCTAGAGAGTCGTGACGAGTTCTTCGATCGGGGTGACCATCCCGACGTAGAACTGACCGAAGTCCGCATACTTCGCAGATGCTTCGTCGAAGCGCATCGTGTAGACGACGTCCTTCAGGTCGTCTGGGTTCACCGCGAACAGGGTGACTCCCCACTCGTAGTCATCCAAGCCGGTCGAACCGGTCACGAGCTGGATGACCCGTCCAGCGAACGTACGCCCGCTCTTGCCGTGCTCCATCATCAATTCGCTGCGCTTGTCGAAGGGCAACGTGAACCAGTTGTCCGTCGCCTCACGCTTCTTGGACATCGGGTAGAAGCACCAGGCGTTCTTCCCGGCGAAGGGAATCTGCGGGTAGAGACGAGCATTCTTCATCTCCTCGGGGACGTTCGCCGCATACTCACTGACTTCGGTCAGCGACACGTAGCTGTCGGTGATGAAGATCCCCGCACGCTGGATTGCCGACTGGAATGTGCGGAGGTCGCGCATGTCGGACGCGATCGCCATGAACGCCACATCGGCCTTGTGGCCGAGCATCGACACGCTCACCACCTGCGTGCCGCGGGCCTTTGCCTCGTTGACGGCATCGATCGTTGCGGACGGGTCAAAGTCCATTGCGGCGTGACCGAAGAGATGAATGACGGCCATGCCGACGGAGGGGGAAAGTGGTTCGCTCATCGTCGTTCAGGCTAGTGACGGGCGCGCTCGGCTGCCCCAACGAGCGCAGATGCCGCGCGAGCAGGTGCGGCATCGTCGAGGTGGAGATACAGCGAGGGCTCGACGAGTTCGACTTCCATGATTTCCGGCACACCACGATCATTCGTCACCATGTCGACGCGCGCATACAGCGGATGCTCGCCAAATCGATCTCGTAGCACCTGCAGAACACGATCTCCGAGTGCGCGCTCTGCTGCTGTTGCGACTCGAGCGGTGATGTTTTCCTCCATGTACAGGCCGTTGTGACGAGGATCGTTCACGCCGAAGATCGCGGCTTTCCCGAA
>DAIRSS010000055.1:0-7677 GCA_036804285.1 Ilumatobacteraceae bacterium | reverse complement strand
CACCACACAGGCGTGAGTACTCGTGGTACGTCACCGTCTTGTCGTGCGACTCCCATGGGGCGAAGTGCTTGTGCTCGGTGATGCGGGTGTACGGCACGTCGGCGTCGCAGTAGTTCATCACCGGACAGCCCTGGTAGTCACCGTCGTGCACCTGCTTGTCGAAGTCCAGCGTGCGATAGCCGAGGCGGCCGTGTTCGAAGTCGAAGTACGCATCGATCGGCCCCGTCCACACGACGTGGTCGTAGTCGCTCATCTGGCTCCGCGAAAAGCGTGTCGAGAGGTGCACCTCGATCGACGGGTGATCGAGGATGTTCTCCACGATCCTCGTGTATCCGTCGCGCGGGATGCCTTGATAGGGGTGATTGAAGTACGAGTCGTCCGCGGTGAAGCGCAGTGGCAGTCGCGCAAGGATGCTCGCGGGCAACTCCTTCGGATCGACTCCCCATTGCTTGGACGTATAACCCGCGAAGAACGCGTCGTACAGTTCGCGACCGACGAAGCGCAGGCCCTGGTCCTCGAAGCTCACCGGTGTCGTGATCGTCTGGTCGGCCTTGGACTTCACGAACGCCTCGGCCTCCTCGGGCGTGAAGTTGGTGCCGAAGAAGTCGTTGATGAGCGTCAGGTTGAGGGGCATGCGGTAGACCTTGCCCTTCACCGTGGCGCGCACCGTGTGGCGGTACGGCATCATCTCCCCGAAGCGGCGGATGTAGTCCCACACGTGTTCGTGTGCGGTGTGGAAGATGTGCGGTCCGTAGACGTGCACCATCACCCCGGTCGAATCGCGTTCGGTGAAGCAGTTCCCCGCTACGTGGCTGCGGGTGTCGAAGACGGTGACGCGGTGGCCGTCTTCTGCGAGTTCACGGGCCACGACCGCACCCGAGAAACCGGCGCCAACGATGGCAAACGACCGTGACACCACGGTCTCATTCTACGCGAGTGGCTCCTTGGCGTTCGTCGTTCAGTGCGAGAGCCACGGTGCGCACAGACCATCCAGGTCGCGCACCTCGATGCGGTCCCTGTTGGCGTACGTCACCACGTTGTTCGGATCCACGCGCAACTTGAACGTGCGGAACTCCATCTCGGTGGTGTCGACCGCGAGGATGCGACCGACGAGTCCTTCGCCGAGTCCGAGCAACAACTTGATCGTCTCGAGCGCCTGGATCGACCCCACGATGCCCGGCAACACGCCGAGCACGCCCGCTTCTGCGCAACTCGGGGCGAGCTCTGCCGGTGGCGGCTCTGGAACCATGTCGCGATAGGTCGGGCCGTTCTTCGGATCGAACACGGTGACCATGCCCTCGAAGCGGAAGATCGAACCGTGCACGACGGGGATGCCGAGCTTCACGCTCGCGTCGTTCAACAGGTAGCGCGACGGGAAGTTGTCGGCACCGTCCACGATCACGTCGTAGCCCTTGATGATCTCCATGATGTTGTTCGCCTCGAGTCGCGTGTCGTACGTGACGACGTTGACGTCGGGGTTGAGCATCGTGAGCGTCTTCTTCGCCGAATCGACCTTGCGATCACCGACGCGGTCGATGTTGTGCAGGATCTGTCGCTGCAAGTTGGACGCATCCACTTCGTCCATGTCGACGATGCCGATCGTGCCGACACCCGCGGCTGCGAGATACAGCGCGGCTGGGGAACCGAGACCGCCTGCGCCGAGCATCAACACCTTGCTCGCGAGCAACTTCGCCTGACCCTCGATGCCGACTTCCGGCAAGAGCAGGTGTCGCTGGTAACGAATCTTTTGTTCCGCGTTCAGCGTCGCGGGCGTCTTCCACGCGCGGCCCTCGTCCTTCCACTTGCCGAAGCCACCGGCCATCGACACGACGTCGGTGTAGCCGAGCTCGGCGAGCGTCTTTGCGGCGAACGCGCTGCGCACGCCACCGGCGCAATAGACGACGATCGGCGCGGACTTGTCGACGATCTTGGTTTCGATTTGTGCTTCGAGGTGACCGCGCGGAATGTGCAGCGCGCTCGGCAACGCACCCTGTTCATATTCATCCGGCTCGCGCACGTCGAGCACGATGACGCCACGCTCGATGCGGGTCGCGGCATCGGCCGTGTCGACCTCGGTGATGGCGGACTTCGCCTGGGCGAGCAGATCTCGGAAACTGGCCATGTTCGGGGGAACCTCCGCCCAATACCCTACCGTTTCAGTCGGGAATTACCCCGTCCAGCCCACCAATGCGGGGAGGATCTCCGAGATGCTCCCCTGCACGACGACGTCGGCGGCCCCGTCCATCTCCGTCGGCGACCCGTTCACGATCACCACGCGCGCACCCGCGGACTTCGCCCTCGGCACCGCATAGGCCGCCGGATAGACCGACAGCGTCGAGCCGACCGCGAGCAACACGTCGCACTCCTCCGCCGAGCGCATCGCTCCCTCGATCACGTGCTGCACGAGGGACTCCTCGAACAGAATCGTCGTGCTCTTCAAGATTCCGTTGCACAACACGCACGCCGGGTCCGACTCGCCCGCGCGCACCCGCTCGATCGCCTCGGTCATCTCGCGCACGTCCCCGCACGACCAACACACGGTGGACAGCGCATTGCCGTGCACCTCATAGATGCGACTCGGGTCGTTGCCCGCCTTGTGATGCAGGCGGTCGATGTTCTGCGTGACGATCGCATGCAACACACCGGCGCGCTCGAGTTCGACGAGGGCGTGGTGACCACGAGTGGGTTGTGCCTCCCACACCGGGGAGCGCATCCTGCTCTGCCAGGCGAGCTCGCGCACCTCGCGATCGCCGATGTAGGCCGACAGCGTCGACATGCGCTCGGCCTTCGGATTCTTCGTCCACACGCCCTGCGGCCCGCGAAAGTCGGGAATCCCGGCGTCGGTCGAGATACCCGCACCCGTCAGCACGGTGATGCGGGAACCCTGCGCGATGATCTCGCGCGCACGATCGATGGCGTCCACGAACCCATTGTGGCATCGGACGACCATCGCCGTCTTTTCGCACACACATCGTGGGTGATGTCGAGCAACCCATCGCGCCGCACCAACGAAGCACACGCCGTGCACCGGCTCATCCACCACGGTCGGATGATGATCACGCCGTGGCACGACGAGTCGGTGAGTCAGCACGGGTTCCCCACGCTCTCGCGATACGTCGAGTGGTACTGGTTGCCGATCCTCGGACCGACGGCGCTGCTTGCACTCCGGCGCATGGTGAGCGCCTTCGAGTGGTACTCGAATGGCTATGAGTCCCACGTCGAAGAGCTCGCCTCCTCCCTCGGGCTCACCTACACCGAGGGCACACACAATCCCTTCACGCGCGCGGTGTCGCGGCTCATGTACTTCGGCGTCGTGCGTGGCACCGCGCACTCACTCGCGGTGCGCACCCATCTCCCACTCGTACCGACGACGCACTTGCAACGACTTCACCCTGGGCTGCGCGCCTCGCACGACGTGTTCGTCAGCGCGGAGCGCGAGTGTGCGGCACGCCCAAGTTGTCCATGAACGCCCATGAGACGCGATGCAGTTCACTCGGTCCATGCTCGAGCAGTCCTCGGCGGTGCTTCGGGCACGGATAGCCCTTGTTCGTGGCAAGGCTCCAGTGCGGATGATCGTCTGCGAGCGCACGCATCGCTCGATCCCTCGTGACCTTCGCCAGCACGGAAGCCGCCGCCACGGTCAAACACGCCGCATCGGCCTTGACCATCGTCTCCACGCGCGCGACGTGCGGGCTCACGAAGTCCCACTTGCCGTCGATGATCGCCGTTGCGCGCCTGGAATCGAATCCGTCCCCGAGCGCGGCCAACGCGCGGGCGGCCGCAACACGCTGAGCCTCGTTCATGCCGAGTTCGTCACACTCGCGATTCGAGGCAACCCCGATCGACCATGCCGCACACCCCGCCGCGACGAGATCGAAGATCGACTCGCGCTTCTTCTCGGAGAGTTGCTTGGAATCCCGCGCACCACCGAGACGCTGCGCGCCATCTTCAGCGTCGATCACCTCGCGCGGCAACACCGCGGCACCGATCACGAGCGGGCCCGCCCACGCACCCTTGCCGACTTCGTCCAGACCGATCACGAACGGCGCACCGTCGGCGAGCAACCTGCGCTCGACGAGTGTGGTCGGGAACGGTTTCACGCGAGCAACGCGTCGCCGGCGGGATCCGTCGTCGACCACGAGGGATCCGTCGCGCCAGCACCGAGTCGAAGTCCGAACGGACCGCCCACTTCCCACAACAGCGCCGGTCGCGAACCGTGCCAGCGCACGCCGAACGACACGGTGTGCTCGGGCGAGGCGACGATGCGGTGGCACTCCAGATTCACTCCGCGCCACAGGGTGGGAATTCCGTGCTGCAACAGACCGACGCTGCCGTCGCGACGGGGACTCGCAAGCATCTCTTCCATCCACGCCACCGCGCGCACGTCCTTGGGCACGACGTTCGGTGGCGATGATGCCTGCGCCAACTGACCACGAGCCCGCGAGACGTCGCGTGCCGCTCGTTCCTCGTCGAGTGCGACGAACAGATGTTGTGCGCAATACAAAGCGCGCTCCACGTCCCACGGGGTCTCACTTTCGCGACGCACTTGCCCGAGGATGCGCTCGGTGCGTTCAGCGATGTCTTCCACGTGACGCGAGGTGTCCTCGCCGAGGAGCATCATCTGATGCAGCGCGATCACGACGGCGACGTCGTCACCGCTCGCGACGAAATCCTCGGGCCACTCGTCGATGTCGTGAGCACTGAACACGAGGCAGTCGCTGCGCAGACGATTCACGATCGAAGGCAGCGCCTTGTCCGGCAGCACTGCATATCCCGCACGCTCGACACTGGCGAGCCATCCGCGCTGCAGTTGATCATGGCCCGGAAGCGCGGCAAGTGAACCGACCGACGCACCGCCACTACTCGGTCGAAGCGCGACGCGAAGTGATGACGTGTGTCCGATCGGGAACACGACGCTCCCCTTCGGCAACTCGATGCCTTGCGGACCGAGTGGGCTCGGCGTGCGGTCGCAGAGCACGTCAGGCGAATCGAAGGCGACCGCGATCGGCAGCGTGGAGTCGTTCGTGATCTCGACGACGACGAGTCCCCCTGCGTCCGGCACGCACCACACCCGCTGCACCGCGTCCCCGCCCGGGATGCGCACGCGGGTTTCGATCACCGGAACGCCCGCCCGACGCTGCTGACGCACGCCCTGCTCGACGGCCGGCGTGTGCCAGCGATCATCGGCGGCAACGAACCAATTGACGACGCGCGTACCGCCATCCATCGTGATCGCGCCGCGTTCGTTGACCGTCGCGCTGAAGGCTCCGCCACGCACGCCCAGGTGGTGGGTCGCCGGTCGCACGTTGGACGACAACGAGATCGACGAGACGAGTCCCTGCGGCTGATTCACGGGTTTCAGTATTGCCGATCGTGCGCGAGGCGGGGTCAGTCGAATTCGGAACGACTGGACCGCGACATCAACGCGCGCAACGCATCGGCTGCGCTCTGGGTCCCGTCACACACGCGCGCCACTTGTTCGGCGATCGGCATCTCGACACCGAGCTTGCGCGCAAGATCGACGACGACCGCAGAGCTCTTCACGCCCTCGGCCACCATGTTCATGGAAGCGACGATGTCGGCGATCGACTCGCCCTTGCCGAGGCGCACGCCGACTTGGGTGTTGCGGCTCTGCATCGAGGCGCACGTGGCCATGATGTCGCCCATGCCCGCGAGCCCGGCGAAGGTGAGCGGGTTCGCCCCCATCGCCACGCCGAGGCGGGTCATCTCCGCGAGTCCTCGCGTCACGAGGGTGGCCTTGGTGTTGTCGCCGAAGCCGAAGCCTTGGGCGATGCCCGAGGCAATCGCAATCACGTTCTTCACCACACCGCCGATCTCACAACCGACGACGTCGGGGTTGGTGTACAGGCGAAAGGTGGGACGAGAGAACAACTGCTGCAACGTCGTCGCGACCGCGTCGTCGGCACAGGCGATGACGCTCGCTGCCGGTTGACCCGCGAGGATCTCGCGCGCGAGGTTCGGCCCGCTCAACACCGCAACGGGCCGACCTGGCATCGACTCCTCCAACACCTGGCTCATGCGCATCAGCGTCGAGCGCTCGAGACCCTTGGACAGACTCACGACCGGTGTCGTTGCACCGATCGAGTTGGCGACGCGCGCGGCGACGTCGCGGAATCCTTGTGAAGGAACCGCCATCGCCACGACGTCTGCCGCTGCGATCAATGCATCGAGATCACTCGACGCGCGCAACGTGTCGGGCAACGTCGCGGAGGGAAGATATGCGGAGTTGGTGTGGCGCGAATTGATCTCGTCCACGAGGTCGTCTCGGCGCGCCCACAGCGTGGTGTCGGCGTTGTGCGCGACGAGTGAGGCAACGGTCGTGCCCCACGATCCGGCACCCACCACGCACACCTGCGTCCCCACAGGGCAAGGTTATGCCTGCACGCGCGGCCGTAGGCTACGCGCGTGGCAACACCGAGCGAGTCCCCCTCGCGTCTCGCGATCGTCGTTCCCCTCAAGGGTTTCGCGACTGCCAAGGACCGACTCTCCGGTGCACTTTCACCCGCCGAGCGCGAGGCCCTCGCGCTTCGACTCGCCACTCGAGTGCTCACCGTTGCACGCACGATCGTCGATGCGGACGTCATCGTCGTCTCTGACGACGAACGGTTGCTCGAATGGTCGAGCACGCTCGGGGCGATCGGCGTGCGTCAGTCGAGTGTCGGACTCAATGGCGCGGTGTCAGACGCACGTGATGAGGCCACGCGCCGCGGATGTGGTCACGTGCTCATCACCCACGGCGATCTCGTCGATCCGACGCCGCTCGTCGGTCTGTGCGCGGATCTCGACCGCTCGGTCGTCACGCTCGTGGCGGACCGACACCAGGACGGCACCAACGTCCTTGCACTTCCCATCGGCATCGACTTCGACACCCACTACGGTCGCGGCAGCTTTCGGGCTCACCTCGATGAAGCCGCGAGGCGCGGGATTACGGCGAGTGTCGTCGTGGATGCCCGGCTCGCACTCGACGTGGACGAACCCGCCGATCTCGACTTCCTTCAGGAGTCGTAGACGTTTCGGGACATAAAAAAACTGGGGGGCTTTCGCCCCCCAGTCACAGTTCTCCGAACCGATTTTTTGGTTTTTAAGCCTGGAAGAAGAACTACTTCTTCTTCGCTGCCTTCTTACGGCGCTTTGCTGGCTTCTTTGCAGCCTTCTTTGCGGCCTTGCGCTTTGCTGGGGCCTTCTTTGCTGCCTTCTTGCGCTTCTTTGCTGCCATTGTTTTCTCCTTAGTTAGGTATTGCTTTACTTACGGTTTGGATTGAGTTCGGCCTTCAGCGTGGAGCTGGAGGTGAACTTCATTGCGACAGAAGCCGGGACCTGAACTGGTGCACCCGTTTGTGGGTTGCGGCCAGTGCGTGCCTTGCGCTTCGAGGTGCTGAACGAACCGAAGCCCGGCCATGCAACCTTGTCGCCCTTCTTTGCGGAAGCTACGACCAGTTCAAAGAATGCGCCAACAGTGCGTTCGGCATCAGCCTTCGACACTCCGGCCTTCTGAGCAACTGCATCAATGAGCTCTGCTTTTGTCATTTCTTTACCTTGCTTTCTCGGAATCGGAGTTCCGTTGTCAACCATCTGAATAGGTCTGAGCGACAAATGCAAGCATTTCCGCGTTTCGGAGCGCGATCGAGTCGCCTTCGACGCCGCTCGACGATGTCG
>DAIRSS010000054.1:0-7694 GCA_036804285.1 Ilumatobacteraceae bacterium | reverse complement strand
AAGAAGTCGTCTCCTCCTGCGTGGGTGACACCAGGGAACTTCCAGATCGACGCTGGACCACCACTGGGAATCCCTTTCGATTCATCGCCAACGAAGTCGTTCCACCCACGATCGGGGAAGAAACTGTCGAAGTTCCCCACCACTTCATTCCCCGCAGAGTCGTTCACGAAGATCCCGACGATGCAGTTGTTCTGCGCATCGGACGTGCACGGTGGGAGGACGGACGTGAATTCGATCTGCCCGGCGAGCCCGACGCAGTCACCATTCACATCGGAGCACGCTGCGAACTCCTGAGTAGTGCCACTCCTCGCTTCAGTGCCTACCCAGGAAAACAGCTGGTTGTCCTCGTCCTGCTGACGAAATTCCACGCTGAGGTAACCGATTTCAGGATGGTCGGGTCCGACATAGCCGTCGTCGAAGTCGACACCTTCAGCCGTGACGCCGATCGGCGCGAGCGACGTTGCACACATCATGCCGACCACGACTACTGCGGCGATCGAGAACTTTCTCCGACCGATCATCATTCACTTGCACCTTTCGTTCGTCGATGGGCTTCGACGAAGCCCTGCGTGTGTCGATATCCGGTAGCCACGAGGAACTCGAGGTCCGCTGGCTGCAAATCGAACGTCGTCGTTCCGACGTAGTCGGTGTTGATCGGCACCGTTCGCAGGCGATCCGCTGCGTTGTGGTTCGATCGGGTGAGGTCGCGACTGACGGCTTCCAACATGTTCAGGGCGAAGTCGAGGGTCGACTTCGGATGTCGTGCGGGAAAGCCCACGAGTTGGGTCGTGACATCGATGCCGAGACCCTCGAGAAAGTGGATCACTTCGGCGAAGTCGATGCGGTCGTCGTCGTTTCGGTTCAATGCCGAGAATGCGCTTTCCACGCTCGTCGAACCGAATACTGCCACCATCTCTTCGTCGGTGATGCCCGACAGACGTATCGCCTCGCCCAGTTCACCGAGCGAGATCGTGCCGTCGGAATCGTGGTCGACCCTCGACAACGTGGCCACGAGTCGCTGGATCGGTTCGAACCACTTCGCCTTGGCCTCGCGGATCCGCTCGTCGTTCTGACACTCCCTGCTCACCGGAGTGTCAGGTCGGTTGGGAAGTTCGATTCCCGCATCCACCCATGACCGCGAGATGTCAGCCTCACTCTGGGCGAACAACGTGAAGCCGAGCGACTTGCCGTTGTGTGGATTGAATCGAGCGGAGCGTGGGTAGTGGGTGCTCGCAGAGCTCAAGGGTTGAAGTCGGCGGAAGAAAGAGTCCGCGGGGCTCCGCGAAAGCCACCAGCCATCGAAGACGTGCGTCGGGTTGTTGCACAGCAATCCTCCATCGACGTACACCTCTGGGAGTGCTGCATCACCAGCATTCTTCGACGAATTGTCGAGCATCACCGGTTCAAGGAGCACCGGAAGCGACATCGAGATTCGCGCCGCGACCCGAACGGGCATCTTCGGCGTGGTCTTGACGTGGCAATACTCCGTCATCATTCGCGTGACGTTCGTGATCGGAATGCACAACTCCCGTCCGAATCGTTGTTCGAGTTGTTCGAACGTGATGTCGGCACTTCCGGCCACTTCATCGAGGATCGTGCCGAGGAAGGTATAGAGACGTCGACCCGGGTGAAGCCCTCGCACACGCGCTGCTCGCGCGAAGGATCCCAGGCGACCGCCTCCACCGTCTCGTGCGAGGGACTGGAAGTCACTCGGGACTTTGCTGCGGATGTAGGACGTCGGACATCCGATCGCGGCAAGGACCGCAAACAAACTGCCGATGCTCGTGCCAGCGGTGCGCCTGATGAAGTGGGGGTAGGCCCCGATCTCCTCGAGATATGCAAGGGAGCCGACGTAGGCATAACCCTTCGCTCCACCTCCCTCGAAACAGAGGTTCTCCCACGGGAAATCGGAATGTTGGCCGTCACGGGGTCTGCTGACCGCAAGGACGAGTTCGTTCGTTGGGCGCAGTTGCGGAGTCGCCTGCGTCGGAAGCCCGAGCGCGCCAGGCCGCCGTCGCGTCACCACTGCAAGATCCGGAGTGTCGGACATCCCCACCATTGATCCCCCACGAGCCATGGTCTGGCCTCAATGTACCAACAGTTTCTCGGCAACGCCAGAGGTCAAGCGCGTCGTGGCTGACGAATCGAGCGCGCCGTCAGGACCGCTCCGATCGCGGCCGCGACGCCCACGTACAACCCGTAGCTGTAACTCTGCACCGCACCGCTCGATTCGGTGATGTCGTGGACCGCGATCATCAGCGCGCCACCGAGCACCGCACCCATCTGCGACATCAACTGCTGCATCGCACTCGCCACCCCCATGTCGGCGGTCTCGACGGATGCCGACAGAAGCGACATGAGTGACGGCGCGGCGATCCCCATGCCGAAGCCCGTGAGACCCAATCCCGCGATGATCACCCAGTCACTCACTCCGACGTCGATGGTGGTGAGGATGACCATCGCGGCGACGATCGCGACCGCTCCCCACACCCCGGTGTTGCGTTCGCCCAGCCGACCGACGATGTAGCCAGCCATCGGGGCGATGAGCGAGAACACGAGCGGCCTCGAAATGACGAGCCAACCGATGTGGCTCGGCGTGTAGTCGAGTGCGTTCTCCAACATCTGTGGCACGAGGAGGAAACTCCCCATGTAGGCGACGTTCATCAGACCGACCGTGATGACGGGGAAGGCGACGTTGCGCATGCGCAACCACTTGACCGGCATCAACGCATTGTCGATGCGTGACTCGATGCGGTAGAAGAGCCACAGCGCGGCGACGCCGAGAACACCGGCACCGATCGTCGGGACGCTCACCCATCCCCACGAGTTCCCGCGGTTGATCGTGAGCAACACGAGCACCGCACCCGTGCCGAGCGTGAGCGAACCCTTGACGTCGAAGCGCACGTCGGGCTGACGTTCCGTGTCGGGCAGGAGTTTCTGCGACAGTGCCGCGCCGAGCAGACACAGCGGAACTTGGATCAGGAAGATGACCCGCCAGCCGAATGCCTCGACGAGTGGCGTGCCGGCGACGACGCCAAGCACCGGTGCACCGGCGGTGACGAAGCTCCACACGCCGAGCGGTCGCACGCGCTCGTCATCGGCGAACAGTCGATTGATGTAGGCCATCGCCGCGGGTCCCGTCGCAGATCCAGACGCTGCCGACAGCGTGCGCAGCACGATGAGCGACAACGCGTTCCAGGCGAACGCACTGCCCAACGCGAAGATTCCGGCACCGACGAGTCCGTACACGAACAGCCGCTTGTGCCCCCACAGATCGCCTGCCTTGCCGAAGGCCGGGCCCACGACGCCGAAGGCGAGCAGGGGTCCCGTGATCACCCAGCTCATCACCGAGACGCTCGTGCCGACATCGTCGGCAACGGTCTTCAGGCTGACGACGAGGAGCGTGATCGTGAAGCTGACCGTGAACACGCTCGCCAGCAACACGAGGAGCGTCGCCTTGCGATGGGTCATCGTGACGTGGCGAGTGACCTTTCGATGCAACAGCCGAGACCACGGAATGACCGAGATCTCATCCACTCCACCGGAGTCGATGATTCCGAGTTCTTTGTGCGACGGTGGGGTCACTTCCTTGTCGTCGCTCACCTCATCAACGGTAGTTGCCGACCGTGCGGCGACACTTCGTCCTACGGGAAGACGAGGTCGACGGTGGCGCCACGTGGCAACTCGTCACCGTTGCCAACCTCTTGCCCACCAACGAGTGCCTTGCGCAACTTGTTCTGTTGGCGACCTGTGACGTTCCCCACAACGAATCCGGCCTCGACGAGGCGTGGTTCGACGATCGAGAAGTTGTTGCCGATGATGTTCGGTAGCGCGACGAGATCCGGACCGAGCGAGATCGAATAGGCGACCTGGGAGTCGCGCGCAACCTTCTCACCTGGCGGCGGAGACTGCGCTCCGATGAGACCCTGAGCGGCGGCGTTGCTCTTCGACGGCGGGGTCTCGAGAAGCGTGAGTCGCAATTCGGCGAGGGCGGCCTGGGCCTGCTCGATCGTCATGCCCACGATGAGCGGCACGTCACGCGGCGCAGGACCGTTCGACACCGTCACGTCGATGGCCGTGCCACGGAGCACTTCTCCACCAACCGTGATGGTCGGTTGCTCGGGAATGACCCACGAGATCACCGCGCCCGCAGGGATGTCCTCGTTGTCAGCGCGCACGACGTTCGGCACGAGTCCGAGCGTCTCGAGTTGGGCAAGCGCGTCAGCTTCAGGCACGCCGGCCAAGTCGGGCAAGGTTGCGAGCGGCTCACCTTCGGAGACGAACATCGTCAGCGTCGAGCCCTCGGAGAGGTCCGCTCCCGCTTCGGGATCCGTGCCGAGGACCGTTCCCGCCGGCGAGCCCTCACTGCGCTGGGCGGTGACGACGACGTTCCACTTGAACGGGGCGAGCACGTTCAATGCTTCGGCCTGCTGCATCCCGGCGACGTCGGGCACGACATGGGAAGTGGTGAAGAGCGTCTGGAATGCGAGCACACCAGCCACCGTGACGGCGATCAACACCCCGATCATCCACACCGTGCGGTGGCGCTTCACCTCGGTCGGCGTGGCGACGACGAGGGGCTGGGAGCCCGTGTCGTCGGCGATCGTCACGCCCGACGGCGTCGACACGATGGTCACCGGCTTCTCGACACTCAACTCTTCTTCGACGACCGGTCGCTGTAGTTCTCCTGTTCGTTCCTGCTCGCGCTGTTCGATCACTTCTTCGAACCGCTTGGCCTGCAACGTCTCGATCGGCTCGGGCAACGGCAACTTGTTGGCGATTGCAGCGAGTGCTTGACCGAACTCGAGAGCACTCGAGCGATCGTCAGGCGACGGTCGCGCCGCGCGTTCGAGCGGGGCTGCGATCGGTCCGAGATCCGCCGACACCGGGAGCAACGCATCCACACGAGCTGCGAGCGTGCTTGCGACGGTGTCGCTGGCGAACGGCACCGAACCAGTGACGAGCTCGAGCAGTGTGAGCGACAGTGAGTAGATGTCGCTCTTGAAGTCCGCGACGCCACCAACGGCAACTTCGGGCGCTGCATAGAAACTCTGTTCGAGACTCATCGACTCCGGCGACGACGCGCGCTTTTGTCCGAGTCCGGCGAGGCGCACTCGCCCATCGTCACCGAGGAAGATGTTCGCGGGTCGCACGTCTCCGTGCACCCAGCCCTTGGAATGGATCATGTGCAGGGCACGGCAGACATCGAGGCCGACGACGAGGGCCTGCGATGCGCTGAGGCGCCTCCCTCGGTCGAGGAACTCGCGAAGTGTCCCACCCGGATAGTGCTCGACGACCGTGAAAACCTGCAGCAGCCCGCCGATCGACTCCGTTCCCCAGTCGATGATGCGCGCAATTGCCGGGTGGTGCATCGCGGCCAACATCTGGGTCTGACGCTTGAACAATTCGGCGCCGTCCCCAGCCGACAACACGCCGGCATCGAGATCGACCAGCGACTCAGCCGTCGCCACTCGGACGACCACCTGCGATCCGTCCCGGTCATCGACGGCGTCGAAGACGCGCGAGGACGACGACGATCCGGACCTGAGCGTCGTAAGGCGATATCGGCGGGCCAGATGGGCTCCGACCAGCTGGTCGTGATCTGCCATGAGTGACATAAACCTAGCGGGCTCAGGCCAGCCACGAATACCCCTGGCAACGCGTAATCAGCGAGAATGGAAGGGTGAATGACACACCGCGCAAGCGCATCGACAAGAAAATGCTGCTCGCAAGTATGGGCATCTCATTCGGTCTCTTGCTCTTCATCACGGGTGCACGTGTCGGTCTCACCGGCAAGGACGCATCCAACCTTCCCGAGGCCATCGAGGGCATCTCTCCCGGTGACAATCAGCGAGTACTTCGCCAGTCGCAGATCATCGTCGACTTCATCGAGGGTTATGAAGCGACGCTGTACATCGATGACGTCGAGATGCCGACGACTCGCCTGGATGAACTCGTCACCTCAGGCACCGCTCCGGCACCGGGTGCGCAGATCGACCTCCCGCCGACCGCCATCTACGACCCCGGCAACTTCACGATCAGCTTCCTTCCACAGGAAGGTGCGGCGATCACCGAGTTGAAGCAGGGCAAGCACACCGGGAAGGTCCGCTACTGGCCGACCAAGAACCCGGACCAGATCCGGGTGTATTCCTGGACCTTCTACACCGACTAGTCGCCGACGAGAGCCCGATATTCCTCCGCCGTGAGGAGCTGCTCGAGCGTTTCTTCGTACGACATCATCACGTCGTACAGCCAGCCCGAACCGTACGGGTCGGTGTTCAAGAGTCCCGGTGAATCGACGAGACGTTCGTTGACTCCGACGACCGATCCGGAGATTGGCGCGTACACGTCGCTCACGCTCTTGGAGCTCTCCACCTCCGCCACCGTCTGACCCGCGCCGATCGAGTCACCGACCTGCGGCAACTTGGCGAACACGATCTCGCCGAGCGCGTCTTGATGGTGGTCGGTGATGCCGATTCGTGCCTGTTCGCCGTCCACCAACACCCACAGGTGCTCTCGCGAGTAACGAAGGTCTGCTGGGATCCGCATCAGTGCTCCGATTCTCCCACGACCGGAAGACGACGCATCGGCAGCGACAGCGTGAATCGGGAGCCTTCGCCGAGCGTGGACTCCACGCTCACTTCTCCACCGTGCAGGCGCGCGATGTGTCGCACGATTGCAAGACCGAGTCCCGTTCCGCCCGTCGAGCGGCTTCGTGCGTCGTCGACACGGTAGAAACGCTCGAAGACTCGCGACAAGTGCTCCTCGCTGATTCCAGGCCCGTTGTCGGCGACGACGACGTTGACCTGATCCTCGAGCACCTCGATCGAAATCTTGACGATGGAACCATTCGGACTGAACTTGATTGCATTGTCGAGCAGGTTGCCGACGGCAGACACGAGCTGTGCTCGGTCAGCGACGATCATCACCTGCGGATAGTTCTCGATCGAGATCATCACCGACTTGGCGAGCGCCGCCGAGCGCAAGCGGCCAGTGGCCTCCTCGACCACCTTCACCAGGTCGACTTCCTGCGTGTTGTCCAGGCCATCGAACTCGATTCGCGCGAGCTCGAGCAGGTCGCCGACGGTGTCGTTCAGTCGCGTCACCTCGGTGAAGATCACCGAGGCCATGCGAGCGACGTCCGTGTCTTCGGTCGCGGCCATCAAATTCTCCGCCATCAACGACACCGCTCCGATCGGCGTGCGAAGTTCATGACTGATGTTGGCGACGAAGTCCGTACGCACTCGATCCGTCATCACCTGCTTCGTCTCGTCATAGACGATGACCGCTCCACCACCATCGGTGAGTGGGGCACTCACGATGTCGAACATTCGCACCGCAGGATCGCCGAACTCGACATGCTCCTCACGTGACTCCCCGGACAACGCTGCTGCGACCAAGGCATCGATACGACGACCGAGTTGATCGAAGTCGACGGAGCCCTGAGCAAGCAGGCCGTCGAATGCCGTGTTCGACCAGCGACTGTGGCCGTCCTTCGACACGATCAGAACACCCATCGGCAATGCATTCATCGCAAGCCGCAATTGCTCGAGCGACAACTGGGATGGCGTCTCTACTGGGGTGTCCAGCGAGGCATCACGCTTACGCCGGAAGAATGCCACGACTCAAGACTAGGCAGTGCGCGAAACGCGCGCACTGCGGACCTTCGACTAGGCGCCCCCGTCGGCAACGTT
>DAIRSS010000053.1:0-7781 GCA_036804285.1 Ilumatobacteraceae bacterium | reverse complement strand
GGCCACTGGTCGGGCAGGGCGGTGGGCAGCGCGGGGCTGGGGAGCAGCTTGATCCGCTGCTCGCCGGGCATGGTCATGCCGAGTTGGTCCCTGGCGGCCTCCTTGATGCCTGCCGGGGTCTGCATGCGGTTCACCTCGGTCTGGAGCTGCTCGTTCGCGTCGGCGAGGGCATCGAACTCGGCCTGTTTCTGGGCGAGGACGCTGCGTTGCTCGAGGAAATTGCCGACCGGCACGAAGAACAGGTTCACCACGAACGCAGCCACCAGGAGCACGCCACCGACCCGCACCGAACGGCGGACCCGCGGGTCGGCCAGGAAACGCAGGCGACGACGGGCCGTCGTGCTGCCTGTCGCCTTCCGGCCGGGGCGGCTCTTTCGTGCCGGGGTGCTGCGTGCCACAGGTCCATTGTGCCGTGCGCCGGGGGTTATCCACAGGCACCACGAACAGACGTTCGTGGGAGTGGTCAGGCGAGCGGGGCGAGTGCGGACCGGCCGCGGTAGCGCGCGGAGTCCCCGAGCTGCTCCTCGATGCGCAGCAACTGGTTGTACTTCGCGACACGGTCGCTGCGTGCCGGCGCGCCCGTCTTGATCTGTCCGCAGTTCGTGGCAACAGCAAGGTCGGCGATGGTGGCGTCCTCCGTCTCGCCGGAGCGGTGGCTCATCACGCTGGTGTACGCATGGCGCGTGGCGAGATCGACCGTGTCGAGGGTCTCGCTGAGCGTCCCGATCTGGTTGACCTTCACGAGCACGCTGTTGGCCACGTTGCGGTCGATGCCCATCTGCAGGCGGCGCGCGTTGGTGACGAACAGGTCGTCACCGACCAGCTGCACCTTCGAGCCGAGGGCGGCAGTGAGCTCGCCCCATCCGTCCCAGTCGTCCTCCGCCATGCCGTCCTCGATGGACACGATGGGGTAGCGCTCCACGACCGATGCCCACCACTTCACCATGTCGCCGCGCGACAGGACCTTGCCCTCGCCCGACAGGTGGTACGAGCCGTCGCGGTAGAGCTCGCTCATCGCGGGGTCGAGGGCGATGGCGATGTCCCTGCCCGGGGCGAAGCCCGCCTGCTCGATCGCCTCCACGAGCACCGCGATGGCGGCCTCGTTGCTGTCCAGGTTGGGTGCGAAACCGCCCTCGTCGCCGACGGCGGTGGAGAGACCGCGCCCGTGCAGCACCTTCTTCAGCGTGTGGTACGTCTCCACGCCCCAGCGCAGCGCCTCGCGGAAGCTCGGCGCGCCGACCGGCATGATCATGAACTCCTGCAGGTCCACGTTGTTGTCGGCATGCGCACCGCCGTTGATGACGTTCATCATCGGCACGGGAAGCACGCGTGCCTCGTCGCCGCCGAGGTGCGCATAGAGCGGCTTGTCGCCATTGCTGGCCGCCGCATGTGCAGTGGCGAGGCTGACGGCAAGCAACGCGTTCGCTCCGAGCCGCGACTTGTTCGGCGTTCCGTCGAGCGCGCACAGTCGATCATCCAGAGCGGCCTGATCGCTCGCATCGGAACCGACGAGCGCAGAAGCGATCTCGCCGTTCACGTTCGCGACCGCAGTCGCGACTCCCTTTCCGCCGTAGCGCGAACCACCATCACGCAACTCGCGAGCCTCGTGCTCACCGGTCGATGCGCCGGACGGCACGATTGCCCTGCCGCGTGCACCACCTTCCAACATGACCTCGGCTTCGACCGTTGGATTGCCTCTCGAGTCGAGGACTTCGCGGGCGACGATGCGGGAGATGCGGGGCATGGCTACAGACTATTGACCCTTGGCGATGTCCCAGAGCTGATCGAGCGTCTCGAGCGACGCGCTCTGCAAGTCGATCGAACGTTGTGCGGCAAGTTGCTCGACGATCTCGAATCGCGATCGGAATTTGTTGCTCGCCGCGCGCAGAGCGCCTTCGGCATCGACACCGAGATGGCGAGAAAGATTGACGACGCTGAACAACAGATCACCAAGCTCGAGCGACACGGTGTCGGGATCCGCGCCAGCACTCACTGCCTCACGCAGTTCCGTCGACTCTTCGACGATCTTGTCGTAGGCACCGGTGGCATCGGGCCAGTCGAAACCAACACCCGCCGCGCGCTTCTGCAGCTTCGTGGCGTAGGACAAGGCTGGTGCGGCCTTGGCGACACCGGTGAAGACGCCCTCATCTTTCTTCGTGCCACTCAGTCGTTCCTGTTGCTTGACGCCGTCCCACGTCGTCACGACGTCGTCTGCGGTCCGTGCGGTTGCGTCTCCGAACACGTGCGGGTGGCGTCGCACGAGCTTGTCGTGCAGCGTGCGCGCGATGTCGGCCATCGTGAAGCGGCCCTGCTGTTCGGCGATCGTGGCGTGGAACTCGACCTGATACAGCAGGTCGCCGAGTTCCTCGATCAGCGCGTCGTCGGTCGAGGGGTCGTCTTCGTTCAGGTTCTCGAGTGCGTCGATCGCCTCGTAGGTCTCTTCGAGCAGGTGCTTGATGAGGCTCTGATGCGTCTGTTCTTGGTCCCACGGACACTGCTCGCGAAGCGTGCGGGCGAGTTGGTGCAATTTCACCATTTCACCAGCGACGGGACTGCCGAGCTTGGGGATGTACAACGAGGTCAAGTGATCGGCCTCGATCGTGCGGTCCATCTCCGACCACGTGGTTTCGATCACGCGTTCGTCAGGCAGTCCGAGGTGGTGCAAGATGACGACGGCCTCGTCACCAGCTGCATCCTCATGTGCCAGCTTGATGTCGGAGAGCACCCAGCCGGCGTGCGTCTGGGTGACGAGGAGCGGTCCACGCTCGTCCGCGGCTTGCAGCGCGAATCGATGTCCGTCGATCACGCGCACGCCCTCGTTCACCGGATCGATGCCGAGTGCGTTCCAGGCGAGGTCGAGGAAGCTCATCGACGCAACGACGACCACCTCCACGCGTGGGTCGGCACGCAGCAGCGCGACAGTGGACTCGAGGATGAGCGGGGAGCCAGGTACTGCGTAGAGCACGTCGCCGTGCTCGCGGGCTGCAGCGACGAGTTCTTCGACGATCGAGCGGTACACGTCATCGAAGGTCGGCTGCGACTCATAGAGATGGTCGAAGCTCGTGCAGTCACCGAGAAGCGTCACCGACGGGTGGCGCAGGGTGCGCACGAAGCGATGTCGAGACGCATTGATTGCGTCCAGCGTTGCTTGCGTGACGTGCGATGCGGGTCCCGGGCCGAGGCCGACGACAGTGACGCGCGGCGTGGTCACGGGTTTAGTTGGCGACGATCGTTCCGGTCGCCGGGCTGTATCGGCCGTACTTCGAGCCGATCTTCACGTCGGCCGTCGCCATGTATCCATTGATCAGGAATTCACCCGGATTGGTCGCCATCAGGGTCGCCGCCGACAACTTCACGTCGTCGAAGGGACGCACGTAGATCACGTGGTAGCCGAAGCTCGACTTCACCGGTCCCGTCGGAACCCCGGCCTTGGCGCCGAGTGCACCGGTGACGAAGTCCTTGTCGAACTGGGTCTGATAGTCGGCGAGTGGAATGCAGTCACCGTTCTCGCTGCCGAGCACACCACCACTCTTGTCCGCACCCGGTTCGATGCTGTACTTGGCGGCCACGGCCGAGAACTTCTCACCGGCATTGAGCACGTCGAGTGCTTCGCGAGCGGTCGATTCTTCCTTCACGACGAGGTGCGCAACGCACATCATGCCGAGCGACGCCGGTGACTTTTCGTACATCGTCTTCAGATCTGCATCGCTTGGCGCATCGATGCGAGCGAGTGCGAGGTCGCCGGCATTGAGCGAGATGATCAGTTCCTGGAGGTCTTCGCCGAGGTTGGCGAATGCCGGATCTTGCGACACTTGGGTGCGCACCTTCGTGCGGTCGGCCTCCGTCACTTCGACGTCGTACGTGCCGAGGAGTTCCTTGGTGGCTTCACCGCGGTAGAGCGCATTCAGCACCGATCGGCTTGCGTCGGGTGCGACCTGGCCGTCTTCGATCGTGATCTGGCCTGCGTCACCGAGCTGGGTGAGGATGATGTCGAGATAGTCGGCAGACACCGAATGCGACCCGACGCGGAGTGCATCCGTCGACGTCGCATCACCGCAACCGGCGAGGCCGAGTGCCCCTACGACGACGAGGGACGCAAGGATTCGACGAGGGGAAGCGAAGTTCATTGCGACAAGCCTAGTTGTCGGTGTCGAACATGGACTCGAGGAACGCAAGCAACGAACTCACGGCGTCTCCCGTGCGGGGCATGGTGATCGTGAGCGTGTGCAACTTTTCGTTCCACTCTGCACGCGAGTCGATCCGACTGAGACGCATGACACCACTCGCGGGCAAGGTGACGGGACCCAACTTCGCTCGGCCGTTTTCGACGACGACCTCGCGCAGGCCGATGCGGTGGCATTCGGCGCGCAGGCGACCCACACGCAACAGCGCTTCGGCAGGTGCGGGCAGCTTGCCGTATCGATCCAGCCACTCGCGTTCGATGTCGTCGACGTCTGAGTGCGACCTCACACCTGCAAGGCGGCGGTACGCATCCAGGCGCGACTCCTCGCGTGGCACGTACTCGGTGGGGAGGAACGCGTCGCTCGGCACGTCGAGCTTGAGTTCTGGAATCACCGGCGGGATCTCTTCGCCCTTCATCTCCGCTACTGCTTCGGTGACGAGCTGGCAATACAGGTCGTAGCCGACGGCGGCGATGTGACCGCTCTGGGCTTCACCGAGCAGGTTGCCTGCGCCGCGAATCTCGAGGTCGCGCATCGCGATCTTGAATCCGCTGCCGAGATCCGTCGCCTCGCCGATCGTCTTCAGTCGTTCGTACGCCTCCTGCGACAGCGTCTTGTCGCGCGGGTGGAAGAGGTATGCATACGCGCGCGATCCACTGCGCCCGACGCGTCCGCGGATCTGGTGCAACTGGCCGAGTCCGAGGAGGTCGGCGCGTTCGACGACGAGGGTGTTGACCGTCGGCATGTCGATGCCGCTTTCGATGATCGTCGTACACACGAGGACGTCGAAGTTGCCCTCCCAGAAGTCGATCACGGTCTGCTCGAGTCGGCCCTCGTCCATCTGGCCGTGCGCGATGGCGATGCGCGCCTCGGGTACGAGCTCGCGCAGTCGTTGTGCGCGGTCTTCGATCGACTGCACCCTGTTGTGCACCCAGAACACCTGACCGTCGCGCAGGAGTTCGCGGCGAATCGCCTCGACGGCCACGCGGTCGTCTTGTTCGCCGACGTAGGTGAGGATCGGTTGACGATCGGCTGGTGGGGTCTGCAGGAGCGAGAGATCGCGAATCCCGACGAGGCTCATCTCGAGCGTGCGCGGGATCGGTGTCGCGCTCAACGTGAGGACGTCCACGTTCGTCTTCAACTTCTTCATCGCTTCCTTGTGCTGCACGCCGAAGCGCTGTTCTTCGTCGACGACGAGCAATCCGAGGTCCTTGAACTTCACTTTCTCCTGCAGGAGTCGATGCGTGCCGATCACGCAGTCGATCTCGCCCGAAGCGAGCCCCGCCACGACCTTCTTCGCCTGCGCGGTCGTGAGGAATCGCGACAGCACCTCGACGCGAATCGGATAGCCACGGAATCGTTCGGCGAAGGTGTTGCCGTGTTGGGCTGCGAGGAGGGTGGTGGGCACGAGGACGGCGACTTGTTTGCCGTCTTGGATGCACTTGAATGCCGCGCGCACGGCAACCTCGGTCTTGCCGAAGCCGACGTCTCCGCACACCAATCGGTCCATCGGCACGGTGCGCTCCATGTCGGACTTCACGAGTTCGATCGCGGTGCGCTGGTCGGGCGTCTCGACGAACGGGAATGCCGCTTCCATCTCGTCTTGCCACGGGGTGTCGGGTGCGAACGCGTGGCCGGGCGCATTCACGCGCTTCTGATACAGCACGACGAGCTCTTGGGCGATCTCGCGAACCGCGGAGCGCACGCGTTGCTTGGCGCGGGCGAAGTCACTTCCGCCGAGGCGATGCAGCGTCGGCGTCTCGCCACCGATGTACTGGCGCACCGCGTCGATGTGGTCGGTGGGGACGTAGAGCTTGTCGCCGTCCTTGTAGGACAACAAGAGATAGTCGCGCTCCGATCCGCCGATCGCGCGCGTGACCATCCCCTCGTACTTGCCGACGCCGTGGATGTGGTGCACGACGAAATCGCCTGGCTTCAGGTCTTGGAACACCGACGACGAGTCGCGCTTCGGTGCGCGGGCGACGCGATGCGTGCGTCGACGGCCCGTCAGGTCTGACTCGCTGATCACCGAGACGCGGGCACCAGGCAGCGAGCATCCTGTGTGCAGCGCGGACTCGACGACATAGACGCCGGGTTTCGTCATGTCCGCATTCGGCACGCGCGCCAAGTCGACGACGGCGACGCCGTTTTCGTTGAACACCTCCACGAATCGCCGTGCAGATCCCGCGCTCTCTGCACACAGCGCGACCGTCCAGCCGTCGCCGACGAGTCCGCGCACTCGTGCGGCGGTGGCTTCGGCATCTGCGGTCGCAGGACCCCATCCCGTGGCGGAGACCTGTGCAGCGGTCGGTGCTTCGGCGGGCAACACGAGCGAAAGTGAGCGCGACGACGACGTCGTGTCGAGGAGTCGCTCTGGCTCCACGTGCAGTCGCGGGAACTCGCGATTCTCCTCACGCGCCCACGTCGAGGCGAGCGCGCGTGCAAGGTCGGCTTCCTCTGCGAGAAGATCGACCGCTCGTGCATGCATGCGGCGTGGTTCGACGAGCACGAGCCTCGTGTCCGAACCGAGGATGTCGGTCAGGAGTTCGTCGCGTTCGACCAACCACGGCAGCCAGCTCTCCATGCCTTCGAACTGTTGACCCTCTGCGAGCCGATCCCATTGCTCGACGCCCCACGGCTCGCTCGACATGAGCGACCGTGCCCGTTCACGCACGTCGTTCGTGAGTTCGACTTCGCGCGCGGGAAAGATCACGATCTCGTCGAGGTCGTCCGCGCTGCGCTGGTCGTTCACGTTGAACGTGGTGAGTCGGTCCACTTCGTCGCCCCACAGGTCGATGCGGATGGGGGCATCCGTCGTGGATGGAAAGACGTCGATGATCGAGCCGCGTTGCGCACACTCGCCACGGTGCTCGACGAGATCCTCGCGGCGGTAACCGTCGGCGATCAGTCGTTCCATCAGATGGTCGGCATTCACGTCGGTGCCGCGCCGCACGATGATCGGTTCGCGGGTCGTCGCGCCGGGTGCGAGTTTCTGCAACAAGGCGCGCACGGACCCCACGACGATCCGTGGTTTGTCACTCGCGCGCAGGCGCCACAGCACCTCGAGTCGCTTGCCCATCGACTCCACGCTCGGGCTCACACGTTCGAAGGGGAGTGTCTCCCACGCGGGGAAGAGCAGTGCGTTGTCCGCGCCGACGTAGTGCACGAGGTCGTCGTGGATCATCTGTGCGGCGGTCCCCGTCGGGGTGGCAACGACGAGGGTCGAGTTCGACCACCGCTCGGCGAGTCCGGCAATCACGAGTGGGCGGGCGATCTCCGAGCAGGCGAGCGTCGCATCGATCGTCGAGGTCGCATCCAGCGCGGGGTCACGCGAGGCGAGGAGGGCGAGATCGCGCAGCTTCATCGAGTGTTCCGACTAGCGAGAGTTGAATCGCTGCATGGCCGCCTCGACTCCGTCGGCGACGATCGTCTGGGTGGCATCCGCGGCAATCGCCACGGCGACGTCGAATGCGGCGCGATCCTTGGCGGTGAACTTCGCGAGCACGTGGTCCGCACCCTGTTCCTTGCTCGGTGGCTTGCCGATGCCGATGCGCACGCGCAGGAAGTCCTGCGACTTGATGTGCTCGTTGATCGAGCGCA
>DAIRSS010000052.1:0-7806 GCA_036804285.1 Ilumatobacteraceae bacterium | reverse complement strand
CCACGCAGCGGTCGCGGAACTCGATGACCTCGGTGAAGTTGTGGCCCGTGTCGATGTGCATGACGGGGAAGGGAATGCGGGCGGGGGCAAAGGCCCGCACGGCCAAGTGCAACATGACGACGGAGTCCTTGCCACCGGAAAAGAGCAGGACTGGGCGCTCGAACTCGGCGGCCACCTCGCGGATGATGGTGACGGACTCGTCGATGAGGCCGGCGAGCGAGGACTTCACGTGTTCAAGACTACTCCGAAGCCTGTTTGGCTCGGGGCGTAACTAGCGTGTGAGCGTGCTCGGGGCGGTGCAGTTCGACGACATCGGCATGACGTTTTCCGACGGGACGACCGCACTCGAATCCGTCTCCTTCGATGTCGCACCTGGGGAGTTCGTGACCGTGGTCGGACCGTCTGGTTGTGGCAAGTCGACGTTGTTGCGCATCGCATCCGGGCTCGAGTCACACACGAACGGACGCTGCTCGATCGACCGCGACAACATCGGGTACGTCTTCCAAGACTCGACACTGCTTCCGTGGCGCACGGTGCAGCGCAACGTGGAACTCTTCGCCGAACTGCACGGTGAGGACCGCAGCGAATGTGCGCGACGGGCGACAGAAGCGATCGAGCTCGTCGGACTGAGTGGATTCGCCGACAAGTATCCGCGCCAACTCTCGGGTGGCATGAAGATGCGCGCGTCGCTGGCGCGCTCGCTCGTGATGAAGCCACGGGTGTTCCTCTTCGACGAACCCTTCGGCGCGCTCGACGAGCTCACGCGCGAGCGCCTCAACGATGAGTTGCTCGCCATCTTCCAGCGCGAACGATTCGCCGGCGTATTCATCACGCACTCGGTCGCCGAAGCCGTGTACATGTCGACCAAGGTGCTCGTGATGTCTGCGCGACCCGGTCGCATCGTCGCGACGATCGACGTGCCGTTCGACTATCCACGCAGTCACGAACTGCGCTACCGACCCGAGTTCGCCGCACTCTGTGGCGAAGTCTCCGCAGCCTTGCGAGCATCGTCATGAGTGAGCAGGAGTCGACGGCGAAGTCGACGCGGGTGAGCGACGTCGTCGGACCGGTGATCGTGTTCGGTCTCGTCATCGGCGCGTGGTATGCACTGTCGTTGGCGATCCTGCCCGAGGCCAAACGTTTCTTGCTGCCGACCCCACACCGTGTCGTGCGCGAAGGATTCCTCGTGTGGTCCGCGGGTGAACAGCGCGGCCTCAAGCCGATCCTGCTGTCGTTGTGGGACTCGGTGAAGATCGCCATCATCGGGCTGTCGCTGACCATCGTCATCGGGATCGCGCTCGCGACGTTGATGGCGACTCGGCGCTGGTTGGAGAAGGCCACCTGGCCCTATCTCGTGGCGTTGCAATCTGCGCCGATTCTGGCGATGACGCCGTTGATCCGGGCGCTCATCGACTCGGTCCAGGTGCAGCGGATTCTCGTGGTGATGTTGATTGCGTTCTTCCCGATCGTGAACAACACCCTGTTCGGGTTGCTCTCCGTCGATCGTGCCCAACACGACCTGTTCGCCCTGCACGGTGCGGGACCGGCCATGCGCCTGCGCAAACTGCAGTTTCCCGCGGCGTTACCGAACATCTTCGTCGGCCTGCGGATCTCGGCAGGACTCTCGGTGATCGGCGCGATCGTCGGTGACTTCTACTTTCGTCAGGGCGGTGTCGTGGGCATCGGTGCGCAGATCGACATTTATCGACAACGATTGTGGGGTCCGGAGCTCATCGCGTCTATAGTTCTCGCGAGCCTGTTCGGGCTTTCCGTGTTCACATCCTTTGGTCTGCTGCGTTCAGCAGTCATCGGCAAGTGGCACGTCATCACAAGGGAGTAACCTATGAAATCAACCCTTAGGACTGTTGCGGCAGCTGCCGCATTGGTGATGTTGGCCGCGTGCGGCAACAGCGAATCGAGCTCCAGCGAAACGACCGCTGCAGCATCTGGAGCCTTGGCGGGTGTGTGTCCCGACACGGTGACGTTCCAGACCGACTGGAACCCGGAGGCCGAACACGGATTTCTCTACCAGTTGGTTGGCGCAGGCTATGAAGTCGATGCACAGGGCTTGCGCGTGACGGGACCGCTCGTGGCGAGCGGTGTGGATACGGGCGTGAAGGTGCAGGTTCGCGCGGGTGGGCCAGCCGTCGGCTTCACGTCGCCGACGTCACTGATGTACTCGGATCCCGACATCTTCCTCGCATTCGCCGCCACCTACACCCAGGCGCAGAACTCGGGTGAGTTCCCGACCAAGGCCGTGATTGCGCCGTGGCTCATCAATCCGCAGATCATCATGTGGGATCCGGCGACGTATCCCGACGTGAACACGATCGCCGACTTGAAGGCGACCGGTGCCAAGGTGCGCTACTTCGGTGGTCTTGCCTACATGGACTACCTCACGCAGACCGGAGTGCTCGACCCGGCACAGGCCGACGGCACGTATGACGGCACGCCGGCAAACTTCGTCGCCGACGGTGGGAAGTCCGCTCAGCAGGGCTTTGCCACCTCCGAGCCGTACTACTACGAAAACGTCCTCACTGATTGGGGCAAGCCGGTCAAGTATCAGCTGATCCACGACACGGGCTGGACCTCGTATGCCCAGACGCTCGCGGGCAAGCCGGAGACGGTCGAGCAGTACGCCGAGTGTCTGAAGCTGCTCGTGCCGATCATCCAGCAGGCCCAGGTCGACTTCGTCGCCGATCCGTCGACGACGAACGCACTGATCCTGGATCTCGTTTCCCAGTACAACAACGGCTGGATGTACGACGCCGGTCAGGCCGAGGCCTCCGTGGCGCTCGCGCTGGAGAACGGTCTGATCGCCAACAGCCCAGACGGGACGCTCGGCAGCTTCGACATCGCCCGCGTGGATGAGTTCCTCGGTATCGCGATTCCGATCCTCGAGGCCAAGGGTGAAAAGTTGAAGCCCGGACTCACGTCGGCGGACCTCGTCACGAACGAGTTCATCGACCCCTCGATCGCGCTTCCGTAGGTACCCATGTCGGCGGCTTTACTTTGTGTTCAAGCCGTTCGGCGGGGTATCACAGGCGTGTTATTCTTCGGGCGACGCCAGACGGCGTGACCATCCAACGGGCATCTGCGGAACGCAGAAGGGGAGAGATACATGAAGGTACGGAACATCAAGGGCATCGCCCTTGCTGCCGTTGCGGCGCTAACGCTCGCAGCGTGTGGCGGCGGCGATGACGCAGCATCGGACACGACGGCGGCTGCTGAAGCCGGCGCCGACTACAGCAACCTGAAGGTCGCTGTCGTCTACATCGGCGTCCCGGACGACAAGGGCTGGACCTACCAGCACGAGCAGGGCATCCTCCAGCTCGAGAGTGAACTCGGTGTCGAAGTCAAGCGCGTCGAGAACGTCCCCGAAGGTGACGAGGCCGAAGCAGTGATGGAAGAGCTCGCCGCTGGCGGCTACAACCTGATCTTCGCAACGTCGTTCGGTTACGGATCCCCGATGGCCCGCGTTGCCGCGAAGCACCCAGAGGGTTGCTTCCAGTGGGCAACTGGTGCGAAGTTCCTCCTCACCGCTGATGCAGGTGGCGAGTTCGCAACCTTCGACGACGTGCCCGCCAACCTCGGCACCTACTTCGGTGCTGCTGAAGAAGCTCGTTACCTCTCGGGTATCGCAGCAGGCAAGGCAAGCCCGTCAGGCAAGATCGGCTACGTCGCAGCCTTCCCGATTCCGGAAGTGATCCGCGGCATCAACGCCTTCACCCTCGGTGCGCAGTCGGTCAACCCGGATGCAACCGTTCAGGTGACCTGGACCAAGACCTGGTTCGACCCGACCCTCGAGAAGGAAGCCGCTGAGGCTCTCCTCGACGCAGGCGTCGACGTGCTCGCACAGCACCAGGACACCACCGCAGCCGGTCTCGCAGCCGATGCTCGTGGCGCCAAGTGGGTCGGTTACAACAGCGACGTCTCGGAGGCAGCACCCAATGCGTGGTTGACCGCCCCGACATGGAACTGGGGTCCGTTCTACGTGGAGACCGCCAAGGCTGTCGCCGGTGGCACCTGCCCGAACGCGGAGTACTACGGCTCGATGGCTGACGGAATGGTCACCCTCGGATCGTTCGGTTCCTCGGTCGATGCAGACACCCAGGCCATGATCAACGAGAAGGCAGCGGCCATCATCGATGGATCGTTCGCTCCGTTCGAAGGCCCGGTCATGGATCAGGACGGTAAGGAAGTAGTGGCAGCCGGAACTCGTCCAGAACTCCTGGACCTGCTCGGCATGAGCTACTTCGTCAAGGGAGTCATCGGTTCTCCACAGGGCTGATCCCAGCAATGACTAACGCCTCTCACGAGGTAGCGCGGGGGCCACACCAGACTGCTGGTGTGGCCCCTAGTGCGCTCTCGGCACATCACATCGTCAAGCGATTCCCCGGAGTCCTCGCGAACGACGATGTGAACTTCGACGTGCGCGCGGGCGAGGTCCACACCTTGCTCGGCGAGAACGGCGCAGGCAAGAGCACGTTGGCCGCAATGTTGTGCGGCTTGTATCAACCGGACTCCGGACATCTCATGCGCAACGGCAAGCCGTTGCATCTTCCGTCACCGCGAGCGGGCCTGCAACACGGCATCGCCATGGTGCACCAACACTTCCGACTCGTCGATCGCTTCACCGTGTCGGAAAACGTCATTCTGGGAAGTCGCGATCTCGACTTCCGCCTCGACCGCAAGACGATCAACGATCGCGTCGCCGAAGTTGCCGAGTCCTATGGCCTGCCGATCGATCCGAGCGCCACGGTGGGCGATCTCTCGGTCGGCCAGCGCCAACGCGTCGAGATCGTCAAGGCGCTGTATCAGGGGGCCGAGATCCTGCTCTTGGACGAACCAACCGCGGTGCTCGTTCCCGACGAGGTCGAGAAACTCTTCGACAACGTGCACGCGATGACGAAAGCTGGCAAGTCGATCGTGTTCATCAGCCACAAGCTCGGTGAGGTCGTGGCGATCTCCGATCGCGTCACCGTGCTACGCAATGGCCGCGTCACTGGCCACGTCGAGGGCAAGGGCAAGGCCGACACGCGCGAACTCGCGCGACTGATGGTCGGTCGCGACATCGAACTGAACGCACAGCGCGCCACCCATCCGATCGGCCACGAAGTTCTCCAGATCCGCAACCTGTCACTCACCCTCAATGAGGTCGAGGTGTTGTCCGACATCTCGTTCAACATCCATGCCGGAGAGATGGTCGGCATTGCAGGAGTCGCCGGCAATGGCCAGCGCGAACTTGCCGACACGATCGCTGGGCTCATTCCTCCAACCAGCGGTTCGATCACGATCGCTGGTGCGATGACGACCGACCGTGGTCCGATCCAGGCTCGTGAACTCGGCCTCGCCTACGTCCCAGAGGATCGCCTCGGCATGGGTCTCGTGCCGTCGATGTCGATCCTCGACAACCTGTTGCTGACGCGAGATCGCCAAGTGCTCGTGGATCGCGCAGGTATTCGTCCTGAAGCAACACGACTGATCGAGCAGTTCGAGATCAAGGCCAATGGCCCCGACCACCTCGCACGCAAGCTCTCTGGCGGCAACGCCCAGAAGGTCTTGCTCGCACGAGAGCTCTCGGGTGGGAGGACCGCGACCAAGTTGCTCGTGGTGTGCTCGCCAACCCGAGGACTCGACGTCGGGGCAATCGAGACCGTCCGCAGATTGCTGAACGATGCGCGCAGCGCAGGTCAGGCGATCCTGCTCATCTCCGAGGATCTCGACGAGGTGATGTCGCTTGCCGATCGCGTGCTCGTGCTCTATCGCGGGTCGATCGTGCACGAGACCCCGGGTGAGACGGCGAGCCTCACGACGGTCGGTGCTGCCATGGCGGGTGTCCACGGGGGAGCGAAGTAATCATGCGGATACCGATTCGTCTCGCCTTCGAGCAGCGGGGAGATGCACCCAAGCGCCTCTCGGCGATCGTTCCCTTCGCGAGCGTGCTCGCGGCCTTGTTCTTCGGTGCGATCTTCCTCCTCGCCACGGGGTATTCGCCGTGGGACACGTATTCGAACATGGTGAGCGACAGCTTCGCCTCCTCGCGCGGTCTGACCGACACCTTGGCGCTCTCGACGGTGTTGATCTGCACCGGAATCGCTGCTGCATTCGCGTTCCAGATGAACGTGTACAACATCGGTGGTGAGGGCCAGCTCTACCTCGGCATGATCGGTGGGGCATGGGCGGGAATCACGCTCGGCGACCACCTGCCCTCGCTCATCATGGTTCCACTCGTGTTGATCTTCGGTGCGCTCGCTGGGGCCGCATGGATCTTCGTACCGGCGTTCGTGCGTTCCCGACTCGGTACGAGCGAGATCGTCTCCACCTTGCTCCTCACGTACGTTGCCGCGAGCTTGATCGATTACGTGATCTACACACCGGGGAGTTTCTTCCGCAATCCGAACACCTCGTTCCCGCAGGGCCGCCTCGTGGCTGCGTCGGCGAAGCTCTCGCCCTTCGGTGACACGCGGCTCTATCCGACGATCCTGCTCGCGATCGTGGTCGCGGTCGCGCTGTACTGGATGGTCAAGCGCACCGAGTACGGCTATCGCATCAACGTCATCGCCGACTCGCCGAAGGCGGCGCACTATGCAGGCATCAACGCCAAGCGCACGACGATGTCGGTGATGTTGATCTCTGGTGCCCTCGCCGGTCTCGGTGGGGCACTGTTGATCGTCGGACCATACGGCAAGATCGAACCGAGCATCGTGAATCTCGGTTACGGCTACGCCGGGATCGTGATCGCTGCGCTCGCACGCAACAACTTGGCGGCAATCGTCGTCAGCGGGATCCTGTTTTCTGGCCTTCGCGTGGGTGGGGAGAAGTTGCAGATCTCCACCGACACCCCAATCCACATCGGCGTCATGCTGCAGGGGGCAATCCTGCTCTTCGCCCTCGGTGGTGAGGCGTTCCGTCGCTATCGAATCCGTGTCGTGCGCATGCAGGCGGTCACGACATGAACTCGAACATCTGGCTGCTCACGTTCGCCGACTCGATCGCGATCGCCACCACGCTCATCCTCGCTGCACTCGGCGCGCTCTTCACCGAGCGTTCGGGCGTGCTCAACCTCGGCATCGAGGGCATCTTGCTCACGTCTGCGATCAGTTCATTCCTCGCCGCAGATTCCTCCGGCAGCATCTGGGTCGGTTTGATCGTCGGTTCGCTCGTCGGTGCGATCATGGCATCGATCCATGCCGTGCTCTCGGTGGTGTTCAGAGCGAACCAGATCGTCGCCGGACTCGCGCTCGTCATCTTCGGCACCGGGCTCGCAAACTTCCTGGGCAAGCCCGCGGAAGGCAAGCCCATCACGACGGTGATCAAGCCGCTCAGTTTTGGTCCGTTGTCCGACATCCCGCTCATCGGGCCCATCGTGTTCGGCCAAGACATCATCACGTACGGTTCGCTCCTCGTCGCTGTGATCGCATCGCTCTATCTGTTCCGCACGCGTCCCGGTCTCGAACTGCGCGCGACGGGAGATGATCCCGCAACCGTCGATTCCCAGGGATTGTCGGTGGCCTCGATTCGCCTGCGCTACACGATCTTTGGTGGGCTCCTCGTCGGACTCGGTGGCAGTTGGCTCATGCTCGCCCAGAGTGCGGCCTGGCACCAAGCAGCGACGACGAACGGACTCGGCTGGATCGCGCTCGCACTCGTCGTGTTCGCCGGCTGGCGTCCGAATCGCATCATCTTCGGCGCCGTCCTCTTCGGCTTCACCCTGCAGTTGCCCTTCACGTTGCAGGCCGAACAGATCACGATCATCCCGTCGGCGTTCATGCAGATGCTCCCGTATCTCGCGACACTGATCGC
>DAIRSS010000051.1:0-8394 GCA_036804285.1 Ilumatobacteraceae bacterium | reverse complement strand
GACACGTTGCGTTATGCAGACCGACTGCGACGTGACTCCGAGTGGCAGAGCCTGCGGGACACGGAACGCCAGATCGCCCGCATCTCTCGCGCCGTGATGGAGAGCTCCGAGGAACTCGACCTCCCGCTTAGCGACGTGCCCATGCGCTTCAACACGGTCACGAACTACGCGCGCAACAACGACGTGCTGTTCAAGGTACAGAACCTGCTCGCTACGGAGTACCGACGCTCGACTCGCAGTACCGATCGGGACGAGAAGTCCGCGCGCGAGAAGCTCAAGTTGTCCTTCGATGCGGCGAACTTCGCGCGAAAAGTCGAGGCCATCCCGGGCTTCGTCCAGCGTGTGGAGGGTAAAGCGCGGCCATCGGCGGGTGGTGTCGGCAAGCCGGCCCAGGTGTATCGCAAGGGTCGCATCGAACGACTCGATCCTCCACTCACCGTGCCGAAGAAGCCGACGAAGTCCCCGAAGCGCCCACCTCGCGCGTAACTCTGCGACACCCCTGAGGGATAATTTCCCTCGTCAACACGCACGTATCCGCTCCGGCGGGTACGTGCTTTTCGTTTTTCAGGAGGAAGACATGGCTCACATTTTCATGGACATTTTCGAAGAGGCCCAGGACCTCGCCCGCAACATTCGGGCGCTCCACGTCTCGAGCGGGACCGCGCACGCGCACTGCGTGCTCTGCGACCAGCCGTTCCCGTGCACGACCGCCCAGACCGCGATGTCGATCGAGGCGATCGTCTTGCCCCCGATGCGCGTGATCTCCGGTCAGACGGACGTGTGGAACCGCGAGCGGTCGGTCGTCGAGGCACTCCAGCAGATCTCGATCGCCCTCGGTGCGATGATCGACCACCGCAGTGAGCAACACCTGTCGGTGTTCGAGCAGCTCTCGGCACTGCATGGCCTCACGGGCATCGTGCAGACGGGATTCGTGCGCACCGGCTCGAGCACCCTCACGATCGGGTTCATCCACCCGGAGACCGCGGAGGTGATCCGCCTGTGGGCACTCGACGCCAACCTCCTCCACCACACCGTGGAAGTGACGGTCTGGCTCGACCCGACGGTGACCGCATCGACGCGACCGTTCCTCGTCGACATGCTGTGCGCGGCCATGCAGCCACTCGACGCCATGGCGCTCCTCGATGGTTGGCGGGGATCCGACGTGTCGACGAGGGGCCAGGTCACCCAGACCCTGCCAATCGATGGCGAGGTCATCGCCGAGACCGTCCGGACGCTGGTCGCGGCCACGATCGAGCTCGTGGATCAGGCCGAACCCGTCTGGGCATGGGACAACTGGGCCGACGACCCCACCGACTAGGTCACGTTTGTAACAAGTTGGTGCGTTTTTCCCACGGCGTGGAAAAAGCGGTGTGGGAGAACACATGTTCGCCTATCATCTCTGGCCCACCCGTGGGATAGAACGCCCACACATCGACCATCCAAGGAGACCACACATGACCAGTGACAACCCTCGGTACACCGAACGCGAACGCGCAGCGTTGAAGCGTCGTCTGCTCTCGGCCCTCGCCGACGCCGGACTCGGTGGATTGCTTCCACCGAACTCGGTCCTCGTCACCGAAGAAGGAGTTTCACTGAACATGGACATCAACAACGCGCGGTGGTTCACGAACCACATCGCAGACATCGCGGACGGATCGTCGGCAGGTGCAACGATCACACCGACCGACTCGACACAGCGACAACTCGCACTCGTCTTCCAGGAAGTGCACACGACCCCGACCGGTTACTCACCGGCGCGCGTCGTCGCAATGGTGGCGGCATGAACGTCGACCTCGGCACCATCCCAGAGAGCGAATTGCAACTCGTCGCGGCGATGATTCGTGTCGCCACGGTCGAAGAGGACCGCGGTTCGGGAGTCATCGTGCGAAGCGAGAACGGCATCCGCACGTGGGAAGTCGGTGACGACGAGTTGTGGACGACCGTTCACGGAGAGGCACATCACTTCGAGGGGACCTACAACCTCCCGGGACGAATCGTTCTCGGAGCGAGCGAGTTCGCGGAGAACGGAACGTCGTGCGAGCTCGTCGTGCGAGACCGCATGGCGATCGCACAAGCATCGAACGGCACCACCCTGCAATTGGCGATCGCGAGCAAGACCCCACAGGTGCGCACCTCCGATGAGTTCCACCCGGTGTCCGCGGAAATCTCACTGCGCGACCTCCAGCGTGCATTCTCGGTCGCGACGGAATTCCCCCTCGACGTCGAAGACTTCATGGAGATCTACAGCAAACCTCCGACGGGTCACTTCGAAGTGTCGAAGAACCAGATCACGATCCGGCGTTCGTGGGCGTACGTCGGTGGACTCGACACGGTCGTCACGATTCCGGCACGCACGAAGGGAACGGGAACCTTCTACGCGAAGTACTACGCATTGAACAACTTGTTGTCACGCACGTTCTTCGCAGGTGACCCGATGGTCAGTCTGTCGTTCGATCCCGTCGGTGGTCGTTACATGGACGTCCGCGTCGACTCACTCTGTGCACACCTCGAGCGACACCCGGAAGGTGCGGCGCAGTTCTACCCCCAGGTGGTCTCGTGGTTGAAGGAGAACTCCGTCACCTACGTCCAAGACTCGAGCGGGGTCATCGCGGCGAACTACGAGGACACCGCGGTCCGTCTCCAGTTGTTCGATGGCACCGATCCCGTCCTGCGCGCGACCGTCACGGTCCTCCACGGAGTGAAGGAGTCGGCCAAGTTGTTGCGCGAACTCAACCGTCTGAACACGACACGCGTCGGCATCCGCATCTGGCACGACAACAACATGGTCGTGGTCGGTTTTGACGAGAAGTGCGAAGGCACGACGAACCTGAAGTCGATGTTGGCGAGCATCACTCGAGAGGCACGTCACCTCGGCGGTCTCCTCGGACCGATGTACGGCGGCACACCACCGGCGAAGGCGGCGTAACGAACCGCGTCAGCGGGTGATGACGGTCAGATGCAACACGGCGCGACTCGCACCGATGTAGTCAAGTTCATGAGTTCGCTTTTCGTCGAGGTCAACGACGATGATCGCGAGGCGCTCAAGCCCCTTCACACGGTGGATGGTCTCACAGACGATCGAATCCTCGTCGCGTTCTTCCCACCGAGCGAGCTTGACCGGCATATCGCTTCCAATGAGCAACTCTCGCAGCTCCCGATGACGGGCGAGGATCGCAATGTGCGAGGGAGGAAGTTGAAGGTCGGTGGTGAATCGCGTGATTTCAGCTGCGACGAGTGACGCAACGGTCTCGACCGTTGCCTGCACCTGCTTCACCGGCGAGCCTGCTGGCGCCGCCGAGTTCGGCTTGGCGCCCCCGAGGTCCTTCACGTGGCTGCCGACAGCAAGCGTCGAGCGGACGTTGGTCTCGAGGGTGATCGACATCATGTTCGCTGGCGCCACCCATGGCCCTGCATAGATCGCTTGGAGTGGATCTGCTGCGACCAGAAGTCGGCGTGGACCGTCTGGTGCGAACAAGGTGTCGAGTGCGTCCCACCAAGTCGGTCGGAAGTCCTGGCCCTCATCCACGACGATCGTGTCATAGCGAACGGTCGTCACATCCCGCTGGTCGATGAGGTTCTGTGCAGGAACGGTGTCCCACCATTCCGACCCAGCATTCTCGGGGACGACGAATCCCGATGGCGAGAGAACCGAACGAGCAAGGCGATGGAAACTGAAGACGTCGGCTCCAGAGTCCTCGAGTCGATTCTCGAGGTCTTGCGACAGCGGAAGGTTGTAACACACGAGGAGCGTGCGCTCACCGCGTTCGGCACATCGACGCGCCCACCGCTCGGCGAGATAGGTCTTGCCCGTACCAGCGGCACCAGTCGCGAGTACGCGTTGGTTGTCGGCGAGGCCGACGAGCGCGCCAAGCCGAGTGGACGTGGCTTCGTCGACACGGTGTAGGACGGTTTGGTGGAACTCACCACCTTCATCGGTGAACCTCACTGTCGGACAAAGAATCTGAATGAATGCCTTGAATCGATTGAGTTCGATCGGTGCGTGTTCGCGAACAATTCGCGCGAGAGCAGCCTCTGGATCTTCAAGATCGAGTTTGGTGAAGATCGATTCGCGTGGCAGCCCCGGACCAAGACCGTCCCGTGGCACCTCAGTATTCTTCGGCAGGACAACGAGATCACGAATGAAGAGGTCATTGAGACTGAAGTTCATTTTCCCTAAACGCTTGACGAGCTGATGCTTTGCTGAAACCAGCTGTTCGATTGGGTTCTGAATGTTGTGAACATCACCCTTCTCGTCACGACTCTTCCACTGACCGTTGTCGATTGAAATCTCACCACCTTTAACCTCGACGAAGAAGACACCGCGATTGCGGGACACCAAGATGACGTCAATCTCAGCGTTCTGACCCTTGAAGGTGATGTGCACCTTCGGAATGACTACCCAGTCTTTGGAGAGTTTCTCGACGAAGGTTTTGACCACTTCTTGTTCTGCAAAGGGTCGAATTTCATCGATTTTCCGCGTTGCGGGTACTAGCCAGGCCATGGTTCAACGATACGGGTGTGTCCCTGAATATGGACACGGTGCCGTTCAGTCGATGTGGATGTCGATGCTCGGTTTGAACCCGTAGTCCCCGCGCACGACCGCCCGACACAGTTCATCGGGCATGCATTCGAATCGATCAGTGGATTGCACGAGGTAGACGTCGCGGAGGGTGCGCACGAGGAAGTCGGCGACTTCACCCGGGCGGACGTCATCGCTGTGAATGAAGCGAAAGAAGTTGGGCAGACCGTCGTCACATGGTGGTTCCCAGCCCATCTCCAGAAGTGAGTTGATTGCGTCCGGCCCCATCGGTGGATCGAGGAACTCGTTGCTCACCGCTTCGATGTGGAGTGCGCCGTCTTCTTCCTGGAGGGTCTGGACGTAGGGACCACAGGCCCCGTCGTAGTTCGTGTGCACCTGGAGCACGACCTGCTCCGGCGCGAGCGTGATCATCGCAGCGAGGATCTGCACGAGCGAGGTCCACTCCGTGCCGAGCGGTCGGTCTGTTCCGTGTTGCGGAAGGTCCACGAGTCGAAGGACCTAGACGAGGAGCAATCTCGCGACGAGCAGATTGATCTCACGATCGCACTGGTCGTAGAGGTCCATGAGGTCGGCACCGGCGAGGCGATCCGTCCACACGAGCCCGCGCCACGTGTCGATCCCGAGAATCGGTTGGTCGTTGGCACCCTTGCGATGTCCGATCACGAACCAGTAGTGATACGCGGGATGACCGTCGAGTTCCTTGGGGTCGTGCCCATCGAGTTGCGACGACATGCCACTGAACGACGCGAAGAGACCCGTCTGGATCCCGCTGCCGAACGCCCCCGACGAGTCGAGGACACCGTTGAGCGCGTACATCGGTGACGACTGCAGGCGTGACCAGAGTGCCGTCGCAATCACGCGAGCACCGATCGAGGTGCGCGTCGTCTGGGGCGTCTCACGCGGTGGCACGAGTCCCTCCATGTGTTCGAGTGGCACGACGATCTCGCGTCGAAGGTCGACCGAGAGCATCACGTCGAGCCAGTTGAAGCGCTCACCCTGCGTGGAGAACCACGATTTGGGTGTCACGTGGCCACCTGGCATGCGATTCAGCTGGAACACGGCGTCATGACGGTTCGCACCGGTGTGTCGGTAGATCGACAGGCAGTCGTACTGGCCGGTCATCGGGTGCGTCTCGATCGCATACAGCTCGTCGGGGTGCCGACGAATGAGTTCTGCGGCCAACCTCCACGACGCCGCTTCGGCGATCGGTCGGCTGAGCTGCATCGCCTCACCGACGGCGTGGTGTTCGAGGTGCGGGAAGTTCATCGCGCACCCCGCTGCAGGGCGTACATCACCGACCAGACGCGACCCAAGGCGTCGTGGAACTCGTCTCCCCTGGTTTCCCAGATGCGGTTCTTGAAGTTGTCGTAGTCGAGCATGTCGACTGCGGTGACGAACCACGACTTGAACACGTCGTCGGAGACGACCACTCGGTAGCGGTAGTCGGAATGCTCGGTCGTGATGATCTCCGCCCCAGACAGCTCGGAGAGCTCCTGCAGCGATCGACGATCACGCGCGCGGGCGGTGATCTTGGTCGGGGCGTCGTCCTTGCGCACGGCGCTCACGAATCCGGTCTCGGTGAATATCCACATGTCATTGCTCCTTTGTCGTTGATGGTGTTTGGGTTTGTGTCGCGAGGTAGTAGTTGGCCCACCATTCGAGGTGCTCCTCGGGAACCTCGAAGAGCCAGTCGACGGTGACCACGTAGCCCTCCTCGCGCTGGTTGCGGGCATATCCGTGGACCGCCTCGACGGCCGCGTGCACGAAGAACGGCTCACCGTTCTTCTGGCACGTGATCTTGGCCATCACGGGCGTGGGGGCTCCGGCTGCATCGACGCCGGTGACGACGAAGCGGTGTGCTTTCTTCATGATTGGTTCTCCTTGTTCGTGGTGGTGAAGATGGCTCGGCCCGGTGGAGTGATCCACCGGGCCGAAAACTGTCGCTGGACGCGGGGACTACTTGTCGTCTTCTGCGTCCTTGCCGGTCTCGAAGAAGTTCGACGAGTTGTACTGCTCGCCGCGTCGCTTCTTGTCGCGCAGGTTGGACAGACCCCTCGCCGTGCTGCGCATCGCTCGCGCTGCACCATCAGGGGTCGCCGAGAAGTGCGTCGTGGATCCGTGGTCGTAACCCATCGCCGCCGCGTCGTGGTATGCCGACGGATCGGCCGACACGTAGACGAAGGTCCACCCTTCCGCCTTGCACTGCTCGACGAGCTGGTTGATCCTCGCCAGGTTGTACTCGCGACTCTGGTTCTCCTGACCGTCGGTGATCGTGACGAACACGACGTCTTCGGTCTCGAGACCGGTGGCCTTGCGGGCCTCCTGCTCGACGCGGATACGCCCGATCAACATGCCCGTCGCATCGAGCAACGGTGTGCCGCCGCGGGGTTGGTAGACGGAACGATCGAGCTTGGTCATCTCGAGGACCGGGATGCCTGCGACCATGACGGCCGCCGGATCCTGGGAGTCGAACTGGATGACCGTGATCTTGGCGTCCGGGCCGTTGGCCTGCTGCTCTGCGACGAGCGCGTTGAATCCGCCGATCACGTCGCTTGCGATCGACTCCATCGATCCCGACCGGTCGATCAGGACGTAGGTGTGGTTCGTCTTTTGGACGACGTTGCCGCCCGCAGGCTGCTGGGGTTGTGGGGTGGTCATGGGGTGAGGCTCCTTTGCGCTCGGTGGTGTACTGGGTAAACGCACGCAGGTCCCAAAAGTGTGACCTGCGTGCTCTCGCCTATGCGGCGTAACGGTTTCCGATGTTGCTGATGACCCATCCGAGGTCCAACGGATTCGCCACGTGCCAGTCGTAGACCTCGTCGAAGAGTGCATCGATCGACGCCTGGTCGAGACCCGTGCTTCGACCGAACCACTGGACCGCGTCGAAGGAGTACAACATCGACGCGATCGGTCGTGCCGTGCGGATCGCCGTCAACGCCTCGGTCGGAGACATGCCGTTCACCAACAGTGCGGTGAATGCCGCCGACGGACCCCGGTTCGCGCCCATGTGACAGTGGACGACGAGCTTGCGAGTCGGGTCGGAGAGGATCTCCCCTGCGACTTGCGCGATCGCTTCGAACCATTCGTCGCTGCGCCGGTCACCCTCGTCGTCGACTCCCAACCAGTGGTACTTGACGTGTGGTGCGTGCGTGCCGACGAACTGTTCATGCGAGTCCTCGATGCGCAGGTCGACGATGTCGGTGACGCCGGATTCGACCCAGGTCGCCAACGTGCTGCGCGCCTCGGTCGCCTTGCCGGGAAGGTCGCCCGAGACCGCAAGTGACGGGGTCGCCCAACAGAGGGTCCGCCAGATCGTGTGCGGTCGCTCCGGACGTGCGGAGGGTCGGTTCCCGAAGAGGTGTGTGGGGGTTGGGCGGTAGGTCATGAGTGTCCTTTCTCGACGTGGTGTTGCCCGGATCACGCACGATCCACTTGCGTGCGTGACATGGGGGTCAGCACACGACACCCACCCTCTACGATTCGGACACCCATGCAGAAGAGCCCAACCTCGATCATCCTCAGCCCGACCGACCTCGCCAATCACCTTGCCTGCAGACATCTCTCCTGGCTCAACTACCACGCACTCCACGGCGGGCCGAAGCCATCGAAGAACGACGACGAGCTCGCCGACATCCTTCGTCAATACGGCGAACAGCACGAGCAGAAGTACCTGGATGAGTTGCGGGCGAAGGTCGCCGAACTCGGCCAGGGAGTGATCAACCTCGACGCCGAACGGAGCGACACCGATCCCTACGCCGTGGAGACGTTGCGCGATCGCGCACAGCAGACGAAGGCAGCACTCGCCGCAGGTGGCAACGTGCTGTACCAGCCGACGTTCTTCCGCGAAGACGACA
>DAIRSS010000050.1:0-8512 GCA_036804285.1 Ilumatobacteraceae bacterium | reverse complement strand
GATGCCCGGTGACGACCGTGAACGCGTGTGACACACCGCGGTGAGTGACGGGGATGCCCGCGGACGCAGGAACGCCGACGGCAGAAGAGATTCCTGGTACGACCTCGAAGTCGATTCCGGCCTGCTGCAATGCGGATGCCTCCTCGCCACCGCGACCGAATACGTAAGGATCGCCACCCTTGAGGCGCACGACATTCGCGTGCTGCGTGCCGAGATGGATGAGGAGTGCGTTGATCATCTCCTGCGGCGTCGATCGACCCGGTCGCTTGCCGACGTCGATGCGCTCTGCATGAGCGGGTGCGAGTTCCAAGATGCTGCGGTCGGCGAGTGCGTCGTAGACGACGACGTCGGCCGAGGCGATGAGACGCGCCGCGCGTACGGTGAGCAACTCGGGGTCTCCCGGTCCTGCGCCGACGAGGTGCACGGTCATGATGCAACCTCGCTCAGTGTCCGACCGAAGCGAATGCCGCGCTTGGCGGCGAGCTCTTCGATGATCGGTGCCCAGTTCACGTCTTCGGTGCTTTCGCCGAGTGCATGTACTCGAGCACGTTCCGCAGCAAGGTCAGCGACGAGGTCGGCGAGTTCGTCGTCCAACATCTCGTCCAGTCGTGCGCGAATCCAACTCGACAGCGCGGGGCTCGCACCTGCGGTGGAGGAGGTGACCATGAGCGAGCCGCGACGCACGACGGCCGGCAGTGTGAACGAGCAACGATCGGGATCGTCGGCGGAGTTCACCCAGATGCCGGCGGCTTCACACTCGTCGTAGATCGCCTGGTCGACCTCGACGTTGCCCGTCGCGGTGATGACGAGTCGGAATCCGAGTGCATCGCCAGCTGCGTACTCGCGCTCGAGGATCGTGACAGGAAGCTCGCGCATCTCGGCGACGACGTGTGGGGCGATCACGGTGATGTCCGCGCCGCAGGGGACGAGTTGCTGGGCCTTGCGGGTGGCGATGCGGCCGGCGCCGACGACGAGCACCTTGCGACCGACCAGGTTGAGGTTGATTGGGAACTGCATGTGACCCCCGAGGTGATGACGGCGGTCAGGCTAGCCTAATTACGACTATTTAGGTCATATTTATCGGGTATCTAGTGTGGGTCCCCAAACCCTTAGAACAAGCGCAATTCGTCGGACTTCTTACCCCTCAACTCGTCGTAGTCCACCTCGCACCAGCCGAGCCCCCGGCTTTCGGCCAAGGTCTTGGCCTGGGGCTTGATGGTCTGGGCGACGAAGATCCCGCGGATCTCTCCGAGGCTCGAGTCTGCCGACAGCGCCGTGATGTAGCGGGTGAGTTGCTCGACACCATCGATCTCACCCTTGCGCTTGATCTCGACCGCCACCGTCTGGCCGCGTTCGTCGCGACACAACAGATCGACCGGGCCGAGTGCGGTCGGGTACTCGCGGCGAATGAGTGTGAGACCCGGCTCGATCGTCTCGGGAAGTTCGGCGAGCAACACCTGCAGGTGTGCCTCGACGCCGTCCTTGGTGAGGCCCGGGTCTTCGCCGAGTTCGTGTGAGGAATCCGCGAACACCTCGTGCAGGTGAATGGTGAGGGTCTCACCCTTCGGGTTGGTGATCACCCAGCGGTCGTCGTGTTCGACGAGTGAGTTCGGTGCGTTCATCCAGTTGAGTGGTTTGTACGCACCGCCGTCGGCGTGGATGGCGACGCAGCCGTCGGCCTTGACCATCACGAGACGAGTGGCCTCGGGGAGCGAGGCGTCCAGGCGTCCCTCGTAGACCACACTGCAGCGGGCCACGAGAAGTCTCATGGCGCGCCAAACTAGTTCAGCGCCCGACGTGCTCCCGCATGCGCTTTTGGATCAGTTCGCGGCGCTTCTGCAGGTCGCGATAGGTCATCGAGTTCGTCGAGGTGTCGACACCGAAGCCGGCCTTCACGCTGTCGAGGTTGATCTCCACCTTCGTGTGGTCGATGCCGAGCTCACGGCCGAGGCGCTCGCCGTGGCGCTGGGCGAACAGCATCGAGATCGAGGCGATCTCGGCCAACAGGTCAAGGTCTGGAGCGAGCTTGGCGATCGCGCCGTCCAAGAACACCATGTTCTTCACGTACAACATGAGTTCCTTGGGCATGCGCGCGCCGTACCCGAGGAGCGCCTTGACCACGCGCTGGACTTCCTTCACGAGCTCTTCGCCCGACAGCGTGGTCGGGTCGATCACCGGAGCGCCGAGATTCAAATCTGCGATCACTGCCTGGATGTCGGTGTCCATCGGCAGTGCACCGAGGTCGCGCAGCGCCTCGATCTGTCCCGTCACGTTGTTCGTCGTCGCGTTCAGCATGAGGCGCAGGAACGCCATGCGGCGCGCACCGGTGAGGCGACCAACGATGCCGAAGTCGAGCAGTGCCGTGCGGCCGTCGTTCATCACGAACAGGTTCCCGCCGTGCAGGTCGCCGTGGAACACGCCGTAGATCATCGCGCCTTCCATGAAGGCGATCATTCCGGTGCGAATCACCTCGTGGGTGTCGATACCTGCGCCCGAGATGCCGGCCACGTCGTCGAACTTGAATCCACTCACGCGCTGCATGACGAGGATGCGTCGCGTCACGAGGCTCGGGTGCGGACGCGGAACGATGTAGCTCGCCTGGTTCAACTCGCGCAGCATCTTGGCGACTTCCAACATGTTGTCGGCCTCGATGCGGAAGTCGAGTTCCTCGACGATCGTCTCGGCGAACAACTCGACGAGCGCGGGCGGGTTGGCGAGCGCACTCACCTTGATGCGGCCGACGAGGTGCGGGGCGAGCCACGCCATCACGCGCAGGTCCTTGCGCACGAGGCTGGAGACGACCGGTCGCTGCACCTTGACGACGACTTCCTCGCCGGTCTTCAGCGTGGCGACGTGCACCTGGGCGATCGAGGCTGCCGCGAGAGGCGTGCGATCGAAGGAGGCGAAGGTGTCTTCGATGGTCGCGCCGAGTTCTTCTTCGACCACGCGACGAACCTCGTCGAAGGGAATCGCGGGCACTTGGTCGCGACACAGCTTGAATTCTGCGACGAGCTCGGCGGGGAACAGTCCCTCACCCGAAGAGATGATCTGGCCGAGCTTGATGTACGTCGACCCGAGTCGTTCGACGGCCTTGCGCATGCGCAACGACACGTAAGCGCGGGATTCCTCTGGCGTGGCGAAGCGCTTGAACTTCTTCTTCACGAACCACGGCAAGAGTGCAGACCCGAGCACCCACACGACGGTGACGAGTCGCGCGACGGGTGGCGTCCTGGTCGGGGTGGTGAGAACGGGAATCTCGCGTTGGGCCTGCGCGCGAAGTTCAGCGGCGACTTTTTGCCACGTGATCTCCTCGAGATGCAACGTCCACGGCGCGGTCTCGTGGAACGCGCCCCACGCCATGTCGACGGGTGCGCCGTTGGGCAGCGAAGAAGAGGTGTGAACGGGGGAGGTCACCCGTTCAGTCTGCCCCCGCGGAGTGCCTCAATGACTGGTTGTGCCAGATGTTGCTGGCACACGATCAGGTCGGGCAACCAGGTGTCGGCGCGGTTGTAGACCAAGGGCGAGCCATCCAGTCGGCTCGTGTGGAGCCCTGCTGCGTGGGCGACCGCGATCGGCGCGGCCGAGTCCCACTGGTACATCCCACCCGAGTGCACGTAGAGATCAGCCTCGCCGAGCACGACGGCCATCGTCTTGGCACCGGCGGATCCGAGTCGGGCGACGTCACAGCCGAGGCGCTCGGCAACCGCGATCACCTCTCGGGTGACGCGATTGCGCGACACCACGATCACCGGGTTGCGATCCTTGCGCTCGGGGGTCTTCGGTGGCTGGTCGGTCGACAGCGTGATGCCGAAACCGGGAAGTGCGACTGCTCCCGCGACGAGGCGACCCTCATCGGAGGGATTGCCCGCTGCATCGCGACGTTCCCACAGCGCGACGTGCACGGCCCAGTCGTTGCGTTCGAACTCGCTGAACTCCTGCGTGCCGTCGAGTGGGTCGATGATCCACACGCGCTCGGCGGTCAGTCGACGATCGTCATCGAGTGCCTCTTCGGAGAGGATCGCGTCGTTCGGTCGGTGCTCGGAGAGCGCCTCGTTCAGATATTGCTGGGCGACCGCGTCACCGACGTCCTTGGCGAGCCAGGTGTCGGCATCCATCGTGCGCAGCGTCTCGCGCGCCTCGAGCAATCGCTTGCCCGCCTCCTCGGCGAGCGCATGGGCGAGTTGCGCATCCGTGAGCGTCACGTGGCGCTGCGGCCCAACTCGATCGACTCGCGTACGAGTTCGCGCACGCGGTCTTCGTTGGCTCCGGCCTGCACGAGTTCGCCGACGCGGCGTTCGATGCCCTCCGCGCGCACGTCATCGAAGGCGTCGATGCGTCGCGTGGCGGTGACGGCAGAGGTGGCGATCATCACGATCGCAGCGACTGCAGAGGTGAGGCCGATCGTCGTGACCACACCGACGTTGTTGCCCGCGATCGAGGTCACGATCATCCCGGCGATGCACGACACGAAGATGATTGCGCACACGATGCGGATGCGCTTCAGCGCGACGTTGGTCATCGCGAGAACTTCTTGTACTTGATGCGCGTCGGCTGATCGGCGGAACCGCCGAGCTCCTTCTTCTTCCACGCCTCGTAGTCGGTGAAGTTGCCCTCGAACCAGCGCACCTGGCTGTCGCCCTCGAAGGCGAGCACGTGCGTGGCGATGCGGTCGAGGAACCAACGGTCGTGGCTGATCACGACCACGCAACCGGGGAACGATTCGAGTCCAGCCTCGAGCGCGCGCAGGGTGTCGACGTCCAGGTCGTTCGTCGGCTCGTCGAGGAGCAACACGTTGCCCGCGTTCTTCAACAACTTGGCGAGGTGCACGCGATTGCGTTCACCACCCGAGAGGTCTCCGACACGCTTTTGCTGGTCGCTGCCCTTGAAGTTGAAACTCGCCACGTAGGCACGACCGTGGATCTCGCGTCCGCCCACCTTCAACGTGTCGGCACCACCGGTGATCTCTTCGTACACGCTCGCGTCGTCGTTCAACGTGTCGCGGCTCTGGTCGACGTAGCTCAGTTGCACCGTCTCACCGATGGTGATCGAACCCGAGTCCGGTGCTTCTTGGCCGGTGAGCATGCGGAACAGCGTCGTCTTACCCGCGCCGTTCGGTCCGATGATGCCGACGATGCCCGCGGGTGGGAGCGAGAACGACAGATCTTCGATGAGGAGTCGATCGCCGAAGCCCTTCTTCAAGTTCTTCACCTCGATCACGGTGTCGCCGAGTCGCGGACCAGCCGGGATCGCGATCTCGAGACGATCATCGCCACGCTCGGCGGCCTGTGCCTCGGCGTGCAACTTCTCGTAGGCCGCGAGTCGCGCCTTGCCCTTCGACTGACGAGCCTTCGGCGCCATGCGCACCCACTCGAGTTCGCGCTGCAACGTGCGCTTGCGCGCATCGTTGGCCTTCTCTTCGCGACCGAGACGTTCCTGTTTCTGTTCCAACCAACTCGAGTAGTTGCCCGAGAACGGAATGCCGCGACCGCGGTCGAGCTCCAAGATCCACTTCGCCACGTTGTCGAGGAAGTAGCGGTCGTGCGTGATCGCCACCACCGTGCCGGGGTAGTCCTGCAAGAAGCGCTCCAACCAGTCGACGCTCTCGGCGTCCAAGTGGTTGGTCGGCTCGTCCAACAACAACAGATCGGGTCGCGAGAGCAACAAGCGACACAGCGCAACGCGGCGACGCTCACCGCCCGACAGCTTGGTGACGTCGGCGTCGTTCGGTGGGCAGCGCAGCGCGTCCATCGCGATCTCCACGTTGCGCTCGAGGCTCCAGGCGTCTGCGGCCTGGATCTTTGCCTCGAGGTCCGCCTGCAGCGCGCCGACCTTGTCGAAGTCCGCATCGGGGTCGCCCCACATCGCGGTCACTTCTTCGTAGCGGGCGAGCAGGTCGCGAATCGGCGCCACGCCGTCCATCACGTTGCCGAGCACGTCCTTGCTCGCATCGAGCTGGGGCTCTTGTTCCAGCAACCCGACCGTGAACCCGGGGGTGAGGCGGGCCTCGCCGGTGTAGCCGTCATCGATCCCGGCCATGATCCGAAGCAAGCTCGACTTACCGCTGCCGTTGGAGCCGATGACGCCGATCTTGGCCCCGGGATAGAAGGAGAGCGAAATGTCCTCGAGCACCGTGCGGTCCGGGGGATAGAACCGGGCGAGTTTGTAACACGTATAGATGAATTCGGCGGCCATGACGAGTACAAACTAGTGCCACGGGCCAATTACGGGGCAGTGGTACCGTGGTTGTGACGCGCGACCCACGGTTCGCGTCGACATCGATACCAAAGGGGATCAGCTCACATGCAACTTCTCACCTCGGATTACCTCCTCGGCTTCGGCTTCAGGTGGCTCCACGTACTCGTCGGCATCGCCTGGATCGGCCTGCTGTACTACTTCAACTTGGTGCAGGTGCCCGGTCTCGCCGCCTATGGCGACGAGGGCAAGGCCCGCAACATCACGATCGACAAGATCGCCCGCCGGGCACTCTGGTGGTTCCGTTGGGCCGCCATTGCCACCTTGGCAACCGGTCTCTTGATCACCGGCCAGGAGAACTACTGGCAGAACTTCATGAACGGCTCGGCCTCGGGCAACGGCCATGACGTCGCGATCAGCGTCGGCATGGTGCTCGGCATCCTGATGGCCGCCAACGTGTGGATGATCATCTGGAAGAACCAGCGCGTCGTGCTCGCCAATGCAGCCAACGTGCTCGGTGGTGGTGAGGCAGACCCGAACGCCGCGACCGCAGGTCGCAAGGCACTGCTTGCCTCCCGACAGAACATGATCTTCTCGGTTTCCATGCTGTGGTTCATGGTCGGCGCCGCACACTTCTACTCAGGTGCGTTCCCGGACGCCACCCAGAGCGACGTGCGCACCTACTTCATCATCTCGATCGTGATCATCGCACTGCTCGAGTTGAACGCGATCGGCATCTTCGGCGGCATCAAGGCCGGCAACAAGATGCTGTGGATGTATGAGAGCCACAAGAACGCCCTCATCTCGAGCGGCGTGCTGTGGGTCATCCTCTGGGTGCTCTCGGAGACCATGCTCGGCTGAGCAATCACCAATCAGCTTTCTTCGAAGGCCGTCCTCACTTCACGGTGGGGGCGGCCTTCGTGTTGTGGTGAGAGATTGACAGCGACGTAAAGGCTGTCGACTGCGAACTCAGCTGACGGTGAGTGCAGCCTTCATGCTTTGGTGACCCGGCACGGTGCAGAACAGTTCGTACGTCCCAGGATCGAGGGTGACAGAACCTGAATCGATATCACCCTTCTTGTTGACCTGCAGTTCGAATCCCGAGACGGTCGTGCCGTCCTTGACGACCACCAGCGTGTGACGAATGGTGTCGTCGTTGACGTAGGCCACGAGTGACTCACCAGCTGCAACTTCGTATGCGGTCTTGTCGAAGCGCAGTCCGCTCACAGCGCGAACCTCGAGGTTCGTGCCCGCGGGGACCGTGTCAGGAGTGGCACTCGAACTCGAGCAACCGGCGGCAACGCTGGCTGCGAGGAGGAGACCGACGAGAGGGCGAAGGACGGGGAGTCGTTTCATATGACCTCATTGTAAGGAGGGGCGTGACGGGGATGTTGGTCGTAGACGCCAATTTCGTTGTTGATTCGTCTTGTGGAATTGCTCCTGGGTGTCGAGTGCCACAGCGGTTACGTCCCTGAGATCTCATCGGCCCACGCAGAGAAGAAGCGAACGATTGCTGGGAATTCGTCCTCTCCGGGGTGGAAGTCTTCTGGCCCAAAGCGACGAACGGTGCGAATCATCATGGCGAACATTGCTTCATCGAACCCATCGTCCAGCTCGCTGGCACGCGCAAGGAGAGTGGACTTGTCGAACTTGGTGTGCAGTGAATAGATGTCTGCAAAGTCTCGTGCCTCGGCGCGGTCGAAGAGCGCGAGCAGTTTCCGTCCTGCAAGTTCGTCAAGCGCGAACGTGGGCCCTGCTTCAGATAGGAAGACAGGGGCAATCGCTGGGGAGTCGATGCCGATGTCAACGACGAGAGATTCGTCATCTGTCACGATGAGGCGTGCGAACGTGTCGCTGAACTGAATCTCGGTCACCGACCAGCCACGTCGTTGTGAGTGTGCAATGAAGCTGTCAACGACTTCTCGGAGTGGGGCAAGTTGAGACGAACCAAAGAAGTCGAGGTCGTTCGTCGGTCTCGTCGTGAGTCCCGTCGCAAGGAGTGCTCCTCCTCCGGCGAGAAGAAAACCTCGGGACTCGGAAAGACCGAAGAAGACTCGTGTGACGAGGTGTTGAAAGGGGCTCAGTCCCGACACTTCTACAAGCGTTCGACCGCGGGTTCCCACTCGCGTCGCAGCGCGCGGGGAAGTACGAGGTCGTCCCACAGGTCGTAGAGGAGGGCTCCATCAATGATCGAGACGATGTCTTCAGGCATTCCCTCACGAAGCACGATCTCGTAGCAACGTGCACGCGAGCGACGCTTGGACAGATCGTGTGTTCGACCAGATGTGCTCCAATCGATTCGCAGTGGAAGTTCGACACG
>DAIRSS010000049.1:0-8900 GCA_036804285.1 Ilumatobacteraceae bacterium | reverse complement strand
GTCCTGACCGGTGGTGCAGAGGTCGGTCAAGCACTGGTCGGCCACGAACGCACCCATGGGGTCGCCTTCACGGGCAGCGTGGCTGCCGCACGTGCAGTCGCCAAGACCGCCGCCGAGCGCTTCAAGCCGGTGCTCACCGAAGCATCGGGGAACGATCCGTTCATCGTGATGCCGTCGGCACCGCTCGATGCAGTCGCACGCGGCGCGACGTTCGCAGCGTTCCTCAACTGTGGCCAGGTGTGCACCTCGGCAGAACGTTTCTACGTCCACACCGACATCTACGACGATTTCCTCGACGCCTTCGTCGAGCAGACCCGAGCATTGCGCATCGGAAGCGGTCTCGACGCCGTGGACATCGGACCGCTTGCGTCGAGTCGGGAGAGGGATCGAGTCGAACGGCTCGTGGCGCGTGCCGTCGAGCAGGGCGCGCGCGTCGTCACTGGGGGCCGTCGACCCACACACCTGTCGAAGGGCGCGTTCTACGAGCCGACGATTCTCGAGGTTTCCCACGACCACGAGATCATGCACGGCGAGTGCTTCGGCCCGATCGCGCCGATTTGTCGCGTTGCCGACCTGGATGAAGCGATTCGCCTCGCGAATGATTCTGAACTCGGCCTTGGTGCGAACATCTATACCGAGGTCCTCGAGGAGGCCTTCAGGGCGATCCATGAGATCGAGTCGGGGATCGTGTGGGTGAACACCCCGCTCAACGACAACGACGCGGTGCCGTTCGGTGGGCGCAAGCTCACCGGATCCGGTCGTGAACTCGGTGCCGAAGGACTGGACCAGTTCCGACGCTCCAAGATGGTGATGATCGCGCCGCGAGCCGAGCCCGATCCCGAGTGGTTCCCCTATCCGGACTCCGACTCCTTCGGAGCACAACGGGGCTGAACAGTGGAGCGGGTGACGGGAATCGAACCCGCATAACCAGCTTGGAAGGCTGGGACTCTAGCCATTGAGCTACACCCGCGAGACGCGAAGTCGTGCACACATTCTAGCCGAGGTCGACTGCGACTCCTTCGGCGCGTATTAGGCGTGCAGTCCGTCGACGGCGTTCAGTACTTCGCCCCCATCGTTGTGGCTGTGGGTGAAACCTCGGCGACGTTCTTCGGCGACCGTCGATTGGCTTCGCAGGGCGACGATGTATGCGCGCCGATAGCTGGATGCGGAGTAGTTGCCACCCGAGCCGTGGAGGACACCTTCGTTGTGCACGGTGATGTCGCCACGTGAGATCTCGACGGGTCGCATGACGTCGTTCGGTTGGAGGTCGGTGACGAGAGTGTGGCTGGAGGAGCGATCGCCGTGCAGCGGACGGTGACGACGCACTGGTTCGAGGTGCGAACCGGGGAGGAACTGCATGCAACCGTTTTCGACCGTCGAGTCATCCACGGCCAGCCAGCACGTGGCCGTGCGTCGGTCGTCGGTGTCGATCCAGTACGCCTGGTCCTGGTGCCAGTGGAAGATCGCATCTGGTCGACCAGGTGACTTGGCGAGCAATTGATCGAAGTCGATGGTCATCCCTTCGCCGCAGAGCTGCTCTGCAATCGAGTGCGCGCGACGCTCGAAGAGATTTCCCTGCCACTGCGGGTAGTACTTGCGGGGAAGCATCACGTTGACGACCGCGTATCCGCGTGGATCGGTCCCGTGCTCGCCCGTCGTCATGTCGTTGAAGTCCTTGCCGACGACGTGGATCTCTCCACGCAGGAACCGTTCGTAGACGTCCTCGATCTCGTTCATCTCCTCGGGAGACATCACTCCCTTGAGGTGCACGTAGCCGTCGCGACGAAACGAGGCGATCTCGTCCGGCGTCAGACGGTAGGTGTCGCCTTGGCGGCGGTCGTCACTGCTTGGTGAGCCCACGGTCGCCACGATAGTCAGTCCTTGGTTGTGTGCGCGACGGATCAGTCGAGGGTGAAGACGATTGCTACTTCGGGGTCTTGTGGGACTCTCTTGATCTTCTCGATGGCAACTTGGGCGATCCACATCAGGGCAAGCATCCGATAGGTGAGTGGATACTTGCGTCTGACCGCGTTGCGCACCTGCGTTGCGTCTTCACCGGAGACGATGCGGGCCGTCGCATGGAGCGGCTTCGCGTCGGCCAGGAGTTTGCCGCCCATGTCGCACGGCGTGATCGTCACGCGGGGATTGTTGCGAATGCGCTTCACCTTGCCGACGTTGTTGTCGGTGATGACGCCGAACGATCCGCCGAGGTCTGCGAACCAGACCGGAGTCGCAACCGGTTCGCCAGTCTTGCGAAACGTGACGAGCGAGACGTACTTCTCCTTGGGATCGAGCATGGTCAGAGCTGGAGGCTCTTGGTCTCCATGAACTCCTCGAAGCCATGGCGACCGAGTTCGCGACCGACGCCCGACTGCTTGTAGCCACCGAACGGTGCATTCACGTTGAATGCGCCGCCGTTGACCTCGACCTGGCCGGTTCGCATGCGTCGTGCGATCTCGATGCCCTTTTCTTGCGTCGACATCCACACGCCACCCGCGAGGCCGTAGACGGTGTCGTTGGCGATGCGGACGGCATCGTCGATGTCCTTGTACGGGATGAGGCAGAGGACCGGGCCGAAGATCTCTTCTTGGGCGATCGTCATCGAGTTGTTGACGTTGGTGAACACCGTCGGCTTCACGTAGTAGCCATTCGACGTTCCCTCCGGTGCGCCGAGACCACCGACGAGCACGGTTGCACCCTCGTCGATGCCCTTCTGGATGTAACCCTGCACGCGGTCGCGCTGGGCGGAGGAGGCGAGCGGTCCGAGGTTGGTTCCCTCGGCGAACGGATCGCCGACCTTCATCTTCGATGCGGCGGCTGCAGCGTGTTGTTCTGCTTCGGCGAGCTTCGCAGCGGGAACGATCATGCGCGTCAGCGCAGAACACGTCTGGCCGCTGTTCAGGAACGCCTTGCCGACGCCCGACATGACCGCCTTTGCGAACGTGGCGTCGTCGAGGTCGTCGCCGATGATGTTGGCTGACTTGCCACCCAGTTCGAGCGACACCTTCTTCACGGTCTCCGCACCGACCTGAGCCACTCGCTTTCCTGCGCGCGTCGAACCGGTGAAACTGACCATGTCGACGTCCGGGCTCGCGGCGATCGCCTCACCGACGATCGGGCCGGTGCCGGTGACCATGTTGAACACGCCAGCGGGGAGACCAACCTCGTGGATGATCTCGGCGAGCATGAACGCATCGATCGGGGCAACCTCGCTCGGCTTCAAGACCACGGTGCATCCCGCGGCCATCGCAAAGGCGACCTTCGCTGCGATCTGATGCAGCGGGTAGTTCCACGGCGTGATGCAACCGACGACACCGATCGGCTCGCGCACGACGAGTGACGTGCCGACCGTCTCGGAGTAGTCGAACGACTCGGCGACTGCGGCTGCCTGCTTGAACGAATTGATCGGCAGACCGACCTGGACGAGCTGGCTGAGCATCTTCGTCATGCCGGTTTCCTTGGAGATCACCGTGGCGATCTCGTCCATGCGCCCGGCGAGTGCATCGCCGATTCGGCTCATGTACTTTGCGCGTTCCTCACGGGGGAGACCCGACCACGACTCGAAGGCGGCGCGTGCTGCGCGTGTCGCGTCGGCGACGTCGGCTGCGGTGCCTGCGGGAATGGTGGCCATGACTTGTTCGGTCACGGAGTCGTACACGGAAATGGTGTCGGCGCCGGAGGGCTTGACCCACTGGCCGTTGATGTAGAAGTTGGTGTAGGTGGTCACGCCACCATTGTGCCAGTCCTAGGCGTCGGCCTCGTCATCGGGTTCGTCGATTTCGGGTACGTCCGTCTCGCTCAACTCGGGGATTCCCTGCTTGGTCCGCATCTTTTCGATCGCCCGGATCGGGACACCCAACTTCTTGAAGCGCGTGCCGTCGGTGGCGATGTCGTCGAGCTTGCCGGCGAACTTGTCGAAGGTCGTCTTCACCTCGTCAACGGCCTTGACGTAGTTCGCCCACTCCTTGTCGAACTTGTTGATCTGCTGCATGATCGAGGCAGCGGTCTGCTCGGTGTGGAAGCTGTCGGTGGCCTGACGGATGACGACGAGGAACGCATACAGCGCGAGCGGCGAGCACAACACGACCTGCTTGGAGAGTGCGTAGTCGATGAGTGTGGGGTCGGCCTCGTGGACGAAGCTCGAGATGCTCTCGTTCGGGAGGAACATGAGGACGTAGTCGACGGCTTCTTCCTTGGCGTTGTTGACGTAATCGCGCTTGGCGAGCGCATCGACGTGACCGCGCACCGCCTTCACGAATTCGGTGCGGGCCTGTGCGCGAAGCGCATCGGTCTCGGCGGAGAAGTGCATCGCGTACTTGTCGAGGGGGAACTTCACGTCCATGAACAGCACGCGATTCGGCGGCATCATGAACTTGTAGTCGGGCTTGCCGCCTGCGGAGTTGACGTCCTGCTTGGTGTAGTTGACGTTCTCGATGAAGCCGGCCGCGCGCAACATGTCCTCGACGACGCGTTCACCCCACTGGCCACGCTTCTGAGAATTGGAGAGGATCTCGTTCAGGTTGTCGGTGCGCTTGGAGAGTGCTTCGACGGCCTTGCCGACACTGTCGTACTGGATGTTGTTCTTCTCGCGCAGGTTGCGCAGTTCGACCGACAGGGCCTCGAGGCTCTGGTTCATCTTGTTGGCGATGCCGTTGAGGGCCGTGTCGATGACTTGAGCCTTGGTTCCGAGTTGGTCGCCACCAGACTTGGCGATGGTTTCCGAGGCGAGACGAATCGATTCTTCGCGATCCCGACGGGCCTGCTCCGACAGCGCGGCAAGCGCATCGGACAGTGCATCGTTGACGGCGCTCGTGACCTGGGACGTGACATCGAGGGCGGGAGCAGAGGTCGATCCCTGTTTCCCGTACCGCGCGATCACGAGCGCAACGAGAGCAATGAGGACGAGGAGGAGTACGACGAGAATGATGTCCATCAGCCGAGAGTACCGATGGGGTGTATCAGAAACCAGCGCTAGGCGCGCGGGTGGTGGCAGGCGACGTAGTGGCCATTGCCGGCATAGGTGAGCTGGGGCTCTTCGGCCGCGCACTTGTCGGTGGCGGCCGGGCAACGGGTGCGGAATCGGCAGCCCGAGGGTGGGTTCGTCGGCGACGGTGGTTCGCCCTCGAGGACGGCGCGGCCAGAGACCTTGGTCGGGTCGGGGATCGGAACGGCGCTGACGAGCGCGTGGGTGTAGTGGTGCAGCGGGCGCTCACTCAACTCGTTGGCTGGGGAGACTTCGCAGATCTTTCCGAGGTACATCACGACGACGCGGTCACTGATCGCGCGTACGACGGACAGGTCGTGGGAGATGAAGAGCAGCGACAAGCCGTAGCGCTCCTTCATGTCCTGCAAGATGTTCAGGATCTGGGCCTGGATGCTCACGTCGAGTGAGGACACCGGCTCGTCACAGATCAAGAGCTTGGGCTCGAGGGTGAGCGCGCGGGCGATGCTGATGCGCTGACACTGACCGCCGGAGAACTCGGTCGGCTTGCGGTCGCCGACGACTTCGGGGTCGAGACCAACCGACGACAGCAACTCGCGAACCTTCGCCTTGCGTTCCTCATCATTGCCACGGTTCCACACCTTGAGTGGTTGCTCGACGAGAGCATTCACCTTGAGGTGCGGATCCAACGAGCTGATCGAGTCCTGGAAGATCATCTGCATCTTCGGGCGAACCGTGCGCAGTGCTTCGCCCTTGAGTGCCGCAATGTTCGTACCGAGCAGGTTCACCGAACCCGAAGTGGTGTTGATGAGGCGCATGATGCCCTTGGCGAGGGTCGACTTGCCGCAACCAGATTCGCCGACGACGGCGAGGGTCTCACCCTCGATGATGTCGATCGAGATGCCCGAGACCGCCTGTACGGCAGAGCCGTCTCGACCTGGATACTCGATGACGAAGTCCTCGACGCGCAGGACGGCGTTGTCGCTCGAGCGAAGGTGGGCTTTTCCGGTTCCGGCCATGGTTACTTGCCTCCCAACGGAAAGAAGCAGCGGTATGCGTGGCCGTTGCCTGCGTCGGTGAGTTCCGGGTGCTCCTTGTGGCACTTGTCGGTGGCATACGCACAGCGCGCAGCGAATGCGCAGCCGACACGCTCGGCCACCGGGTCTGGCGGCGTTCCAGCGATCGCGGGCATCCGCTCGCCGGGTGCGCGGTCGAGTCGTGGGATCGACTTCATCAGCGCCTCGGTGTACGGATGGCGCATGTTGGCGAACAGTTCCTTGGTCGGGGCGATCTCGACGACTTCACCGCCGTACATCACCGCAATCTTGTCGGTGTGGGTGGCGACGACACCGAGGTCGTGCGTGATGATCACCATCGCCATGCCGAGACGCTGGCGAAGCTCGCCCATCAACTCGAGCACCTGGGCCTGCACGGTCACGTCGAGCGCCGTCGTCGGTTCGTCGGCGAACAAGATCTCGGGTTCACACGCAATTGCCATCGCGATCATCACGCGCTGGCGCATGCCTCCCGAGAGCTGGTGCGGATATTTGACGACTTGCTTGTCGGGCTCGGGCAGTCGCACGAGGGCGAGCAGTTCGAGCACGCGGGCGTTGGCGGCTTCCTTCGTCATGCCCATGCGCTTCACGAGCGCCTCTGCCATCTGCGGTCCGACGCGACGCACGGGATTGAGCGCAGTCATCGGGTCCTGGAAGACCATGGCGATCTGCTTGCCCCACAGCTCACGAATCTCCTTCGAGGTCATCGTGAGCAGCTCGACGCCGTTCAACCTCACGCTGCCGTCGCGCTTCACGCGGCGACCACGCAGCAGTCCCATCGATGCACGCGACATCACGGTCTTGCCCGATCCGGACTCGCCCACGATGCCGACGCTTTCGCCCTTGGCGATCGACAGCGTCACGCCGCGAACGGCCTTCAACTCGCCGCGCTTGGTGTTGAACGCGATGCGCAGGTTCTCGATCTCGAACATGTTGCTCATATGCGCGACTCGCGTCCGTCGATCTGACCGCGGAAGTAGTCACCGAAGTAGTTGAGTGCCATCACCGTGAGGGCGATGGCTGCAGCGGGAACGAGGGTGGTGTGCGGCACGATGCTGATGTCGCCGCGGTTCTTGGCGAGCATCGAACCCCACGACTGGCCCGGGTCGGTTCCGACGCCGAGGATGGCGAGACCGCCCTCGACCACGATCACGACACCTGCGGCGAGGAAGCCCACCGACATCATCGACGGCACGACGTTCGGCACGATGTGCGACCACAGGATCTGGCGGCGCTTCATGCCGACGGACTCGGCCACCATGACGAACTCACGACCGGTCCACGAGAGAGCCGCGGAACGCGCGATGCGTCCGAGGATCGGGATCAACACGAAGGTGATCGAGATGATGAGCACCAGGATGCGGGGCATCGCCGCCTGCGGATTGAACGGATCCGGGCTGGCAAACACCGCGACCATCGCGAGAGTGAGGATGAGCGTCGGGACCGAGAGCGTGACGTTGAAGTACATCGTGATGACCGAGTCCAACCAACCGCGCCAGTAGGCCGCGACGATGCCGAGCGCACCGCCCAGGATGGACGCAACGAACACCGAGACGAACGAGATGACGATCGACCAGCGGGTTCCATGGATGACCGCAGCCAACATGTCGATGCCGTCGAAGTCGGCACCGAGGATGTGGCCTGGCGAGAAGAGTCCGGCGCCAGCGCGCTCGAAGTCGTTCACTCTCCAGTCGGTGATCGGCAACATGTCGCCGAAGGCGCTCAGGAAGGCACAGAGCCCGAGCCATGCGCTCGCGAGGTAGAAGCCGATCGGCTTGCGGTCAGGCCCCACGATGGCTCCTCACGCGCGGGTCGATCACGCCGTACAGGATGTCGACGATCACGTTGAACACGATGTAGGCGACGGCAACGAGGGCGATCAGCGACTGAATCGCGAGGTACTGGCGGTAGTAGATCGACTGGGCGATCAGGGTTCCAAGGCCATCGAAGGCGAACACGGACTCGACGACGACCGCGCCACCGATGAGGGCACCCATGTTGAGTGCCGCTGAGGTGAGCAGCGTGAGCGACGACGGCCGCAACACGTGGCGCCACAGGATCCACTGGTTCGACAGACCTTTCGAAGAGGCCATCGTGACGAAGTCTTCCTTCAGCGTGGCGATCGTGTCGACGCGCAACAGTCGGGTGAAGGTGGAGATGAGTCCGATCGACAGCGCGAGAACCGGCATCACCATCGACTTGAAGTGCTCGCCGACGTTCTCCGTGAGTGGCACATAGCCGACAGGATTCACGAGTTCCAGCTTTACGCCCAGGATGTAGGCGAGTGCGAGACCGACGGCGAAGTTGGGGATTGAGGCGAAGGCGAACAGCGTGTTGCTGATCGTCTTGTCGGTGCGAGTGTCGGCCTTGTACGCGAGGAAGATGCCGAGCGGAATCGAAACCAAGAGCGAGAACACCGTGGTGTAGGCCATCAAGAAGAGCGTCCGGGGAAGCGTGAGGCCGATCTGGTCACGGACCGCCACGCCACCGTCGGCGACCGAGGTGTAGGTCTGGCCGAAGTCCCCCCGGACGAAGTCCTTCAGCCACGACCAGTAGTACTGGAAGATGTTGACGTCGAGGCCGAGTTCCTTGCGCAAGACATCGTGCTGCTCGGGCGTCCCGAAGGGGAGGAGCGAGGTGACGGGGTCACCTGGAAGCAGGCGCACGATGACCGTGATGCCGAACGTGACGAGAATCAACACGAGCACGGCACGACCGAGCTGTTTGGCAATTCCCCCGAATTTCCCCACGGACCACATTCTTGTGGTTCGGCAGGGGGATTACAAATCCAGAAACGACAAAGGTGCGGTGGTTTCCCACCGCACCTTTGTGCGACTTGTCATCCGCTTACGCGGATGTGGTCATCAGCCCTTGGTGACTGATGCGATGTCGAATCCCGAACC
>DAIRSS010000048.1:0-9919 GCA_036804285.1 Ilumatobacteraceae bacterium | reverse complement strand
GTCCGCGAGCTCGAGAAATGTCGTCTTCGTGCTGGAGGACTTGGGCCTGGCCGACCAGAACGGGGGTTCGTGGGTCGATCGTCACCCATCGAACTCTATTGAGTGGAATGCCGTGCTCGACCTGAGTGAAAGTTGGCCGTGACCTATGCTCGTTCGCGGTGACAGGGACGCAGACATACTCGATTGCAATCGGTGCAGACCATGCCGGTTATGAACTGAAGCAACACCTCATCGGTCACCTAGGTGCACTCGGACACACCGTGATCGATCACGGGACGAATTCCACCGACAGCGTCGACTACCCGCCGATTTGCGCGGATGTGGCAAGAAGCGTGCGGGACGGCAAGGTCGACTTCGGCATCGTCCTCGGCGGAAGTGGCCAGGGTGAGCAGATTGCAGCGAACAAGGTGCGTGGGGTTCGGGCGGCGCTGTGCAACGACTTGTATCTCGCCGAGATGGCGCGCTCCCACAACAATGCCAACGTGTTGTCGATGGGTGGGCGAGTGGTCTCGTTCGACCTCGCGGATCAGATCGTGGCAAAATTCCTCTCCACACCATTCGAGGGCGGCCGACACGAACGACGCGTCGCTCAACTTGCAGAGATCGAACAACAAGAAGGAGCCCGCTGATGCCGTGGCCATCGCAGACGAACCGTGACACCGAAGTTTTCGACCTGATCGAAAAAGAGCGCGTGCGTCAGACCACCGGTCTGCAGTTGATCGCGAGCGAGAACTTCACGTCCCCCGACGTGATGGAGGCGACCGGTTCGGTGCTCACCAACAAGTACGCCGAGGGTTACCCGCAGAAGCGCTACTACGGTGGCAACGCGGTCGTGGACGAGATCGAGGCGCTCGCGATCGAACGCATCAAGAAGTTGTTCGGTGCAGATCATGCCAACGTCCAGCCGCACTCCGGGGCGAGTGCGAACATGGCGGTGTACCTCGGTCTCATCAAGCCGGGGGACACGGTGCTCGGGTTGAGCCTCGACCACGGTGGTCACCTCACCCATGGTTCGCCGGTGAACGCGAGTGGCATCTTGTACGACTTCCAGTCGTTCCGCGTGAGCGACACCGACGAGCGACTGGACTTCGACCAGATTCGCGACCTTGCCAAGAAGGTCAAGCCGAAGCTGATCGTTGCTGGCACGACGTCATACCCACGACGTCTCGAGCCACAGCCGTTCCGCGCGATCGCCGATGAAGTCGGGGCGTTGATGATGTTCGACATCGCCCACATCGCGGGACTCGTCGCCGGTGGCGCACATCCGAACCCCGTTCCCTATGCGGACGTCGTCACGTTCACGACCCACAAGACGCTGCGCGGTCCCCGTGGTGGCTGCATCCTCACGACGTCGGCGCACGCCGCTGCGATCGACAAGGCCGTCTTTCCCGGGAGCCAGGGTGGTCCGCTCGAGCATGCTGTCGCCGGAAAGGCAGTCGCCTTCCATGAGGCGTTGCAGCCGAGCTTCAAGGACTACGCACACCAGATCGTGAAGAACGCTGCTGCACTCGCAGAGGCCTTGTCCAAGCAGGGGTTCCGCCTCGTGAGTGGTGGCACCGATACCCACATGATGGTCGTCGATCTGCGTCCATTCGACGCTGAGCTCACCGGCAAGGAAGCACAGCTCGTATTGGACGAAGCGGGTATCACGCTCAACAAGAACAACATCCCGAACGATCCGCGCAGTCCTTTCGTCACGAGCGGTGTGCGCATCGGAACGCCGTCGGTCACGACGCAGGGAATGAAGGAAGCAGAGATGCCGCTCATCGCCGAATACATCGCGACGACGCTGCGCGGCCGTAACGATCCAAGCGTCGTGAAGGGTGTTCGCGCACGCGTCGCGGAACTCTGCGCGAAGTTCCCGGTGTATCCAACGAGTGCGTAACCTCGTCGGCTACCTGATCGTCGGCGCGAGTGCCGCTGCGGCGACCGCGGTAGCCACGCCGATCATCGAACGGATCGCACGACGCAAGAACTGGATGGCCGAGCCGGACGAGCGGCGTGCACATCCGGTTCCGACTCCCGACGTGGGTGGCATCGCGTTCTTCATCGGGCTCATCGTTGCGCTCGTCGTTGCGTTCAGCATGGACAGGTTCCAGCCGCTGCTCAAGGGCAACTCGGAGATCATTGGTGTCGTCCTCGCGGCAGTAGCCATCACCGCGCTCGGTTTCATCGACGACATCAAGGAACTCTCCGCACCCATGAAGGTGACCGGAGTCGTGGGTGCCGCGATGATCCTCGTCTGGTTCGGTACGACGATGTTCTACTTCCGACTGCCGTTGCTCGACGTGTTCATCTTGTCCAACGACTGGATTCCACTCGTCACTGCGTTGTGGTTGATCGGCATGACGCAGGCGATCAACTTGATCGACGGACTGGATGGCCTCGCCACCGGCATCACTGCGATCGCCGCTGGATCGTTCTTCGTCTACTCCAACAACCTCGCTTCGAACGGGCTCCTTTCGGAACCGAACATCGGACCACTCGTGGCGATCATCACGCTCGGTGTGTGCATCGGCTTTCTGCCGTTCAACTTCAACCCGGCCCGCATCTTCATGGGGGACTGTGGAGCATTGCTCCTCGGACTGCTGATGGCGGTCTCCACGAGCGTCGTCGGGGGAAGGTCTGATCCGCAGGCCCAGGTCGGCGCAGGACAGACGTACTTCTTCATCGCGCCGATCTTCATCGCGCTCCTCGTGCTCGGGGTGCCGATCGTGGACGTCGTATTTGCGATCTTGCGTCGAGCGATCAATCGACAGGGTCTCGCCACGGCCGACCGTGGGCACCTGCACCACCGACTCATCGCCCTCGGCCACGGGCCTCGTCGTGCCGTCGTCATCTTGTGGTTGTGGACGGCCCTGCTGTCGGGATTCGCGCTCTATCCGGCCCTGTCGTCGACGAGCCCGAACCTGTGGCCGTTCCTCTTTCTGGCGGTCGCACTCGGTGGATTCACGGTGCTGCATCCCCGAATCGGGCGTCGCCATGACGACGTCCCCGCGCCGTAGACCGGCACAAGCGCACGAGCAGTTTGGTCGGGTTTTCGCCTCCCGTCTAGTTTGTACTTGGTTTCACAAGCACCCCGGGACCTGGCCACCATGAAAAAACTGACGAGAACGATTGCCCCTAAGCGACCTGTCACGTCGTCCGGTGATTCCCTTGGACGCGGCGCAGAGATGGCGATCAGCGTGCTCGTGTTTTCCGTGATCGGTCTCATCTTCGATTCACTCTTCGGCACGACACCGACGATCACGATTGCGCTCGTCGTGTTCTCGCTCGTCGGCAATTTCGTGCGGATGTACTACCAGTACAAGGCCGTGATGGACACGCAGGTGGCAGATCGACTCAGTCGGGCGACACAGCATCAGCGGGAGTCGGCGACGCGATGAAGACGACCGATCCCGACTACGTGAACGTGCTCTCGATGCACGACACGGGTCCTGCACCCGAAGCCGCGATTGGTCGAGACATCATTCGTCGAGGCGCGATCGTCGCGCCCTTGTTCATTGGGCTTTCCGCGCTCGGCTGGGGTGCTGACGGCGCGTGGTCTGCCGCCTACGGACTCGTGCTGATCCTTGCCAACTACGGCCTCGCCGCCTGGCTCGTGTCGTACACGGCCAAGATTTCCTATGCCCTCATGATGGGAATGACGCTGTTCGGCTACATCATCCGCCTGGCGATCATCGCCGCCGCGGTCTATCTCGTGCGCAACCTTGGCTGGGTCGAACTCGTGCCGATGGGTGTGACAATCATCGTCGCGCATGTCGGGCTTCTGTTCTGGGAACTGCGCTATGTTTCACTGTCGCTCGCGTATCCAGGATTGAAGCCCAAACCCCAGTCTCAGCAAGAATCTCCATCAGCCCAGGCGAACAGCCTCTAACCACCACAACAGGACGACCAACGTGATCTCAACGCACATCGCACAGCTGGCCTCCGCGCGAGTGTTCTCCGTACTCGTGCAAGCGACGGAGGGGGAGAGCACCCGTGGCTTCCACTTCCCGCCGATCAACACGTTGCTGCGTTGGAAGGACATCACTCCCGGCATCAACAAGGTCGTGCTCATCTCGATCGCCGCTGCGCTGATCGGAACCGTGCTCTTCCTCATCGCCGCGAATCGCGACCACAAGACCGCACCGAAGGGCGCTCGCAACCTCGCCGAGATCGCCGTCGAGTTCATCGAGAAGAACATCATCATGGAGACGATGGGACGTTCTGGTCTCGGCTGGACGCCGTTCCTGCTGACGATGTTCATCTTCATCTACATCTGCAACGTGCCGGGAATCATTCCGTTCATCCAGATGCCGGCGACGGCGCGCATGGGCATCCCCGCGTTCATGGCGCTCCTCGTGTGGGTCGTCTACAACGCGACGGGCATCAAGAACCAGGGCCCGATCGGTTACTTCAAGAACGTGTTGTTCCCACCGGGCGTGCCGAAGGCGTTGTACATCCTCGTCACCCCGATCGAATTCATCTCGACGCTCATCGTGCGTCCGTTCTCGCTCGCCGTGCGACTCTTCGCCAACATGCTCGCCGGTCACTTGTTGCTCGTCATCTTCGCCCTGCTGTCTGAGGCCCTCATCCAGGCCGAGACGCAGCGCATCTTCCTCATCCCGATCGGTGTGTTGCCGTTCGGCGTGTTGATGTTCTTGACGGCATTCGAGATCTTGGTTGCGTTCCTCCAGGCCTACATCTTCACCACGCTCACCGCGGTGTACTTGGGCATGGCTACGCACCCAGAGCACTAAACCTTCGCACCACCGACAGATACCCACTACAGACAACAACCACATAACAACAGGAGAAAGAAACATGGAAGCGTTAACACGAATCGCCCGCGCAGGCATCCGCGTTGCGGAGCTCACCGCGGCAGAGGAGAAGGCCAACTCGGCAGCCCAGATGGCGGGTCTCGCCTACGGTCTCGCCGCGATTGGACCAGGCGTCGGCATCGGCATCATCTTCGGTAAGGCCATCGAGTCGATGGCTCGTCAGCCGGAGTCCGCAGGTATGGTCCGCACCACGATGTTCCTCGGCGTCGCCTTCACCGAAGCGCTCGCGCTCATCGGCTTCGTCGCGTTCATTCTGCTCAAGTTCGCCTGATCGCAATGCGAGTCCTCGTCACAACACAGCAGGGTCAACTGCTCGAGGTGCGCGTGAACGCCGACGATGCCGCAGGCACCGAGGCGACCGCAACCGAGGCAGAGTCCACCTCGGCACCGAACCCGATCGCACCGGAGGGCAAAGAGCTCATCTGGGGCGCCGGATCGTTCTTGGTGTTCCTGGTGATCATGCGCGTGTATTTGTTCCCCAAGCTGAAGAAGGGGATGGATGCGCGTTACACGGGCATCCGCGAGGACTTCGAACAGGCCGATGCCACGCGTCAGGCAGCGCAGTCCGACGTCGCCAAGTACGAAGCGGCACTCGCCGAGGTTCGTGCAGAAGCGGCCGGTCGGATCGATGCGGCTCGTCAGACCGTGGACGCCGAGCGCAACGCCAAGATCGCCGAGGCGAACTCGAAGATCGCGGCCAAGCGTGCAGCGGCAGATGCCGAACTCGCAGCGGCGCGCGCCAAGGTGCGCGACCAAGTTGCCGAAGCAGTCTCCACCGTCACCGCACGGACCACCCAGCTTGCAGTGGGCAAGTCTCCTGATGGGTCGGTCGTGCGTGAGGCGGTGCAGCAGGTCATGCAGTCAGGAGCACGTTGAACATGAACCGCGTCATTGCACTCCTCGCCGCCGAGGATCCGAACGTCACGCACCACTGGCTGTTGCCAGAGACCGGTGAGATCATCTACGGCGGTCTCGCCTCGGTGATCGTCGTCGGTGCGCTCGTGAAGTTCGCCGGGCCGATGATCAAGAAGAGCTTTGCCGCCCGCACGGAGAGGATCCAGAAGGAACTCGACGACGCGGCCAACGCAAAGGTCAAGGCAGCGAGCGACGCGTCAGCGATTCGTTCCGCACTCGGTGACATCGCCTCCGAGCGTTCGCGAATCCTCGCGGATGCCGATGCTCAGGCAGCAGCCGTGTTGTCCGAGGGTCGCGCGCGCATCGCCAAGGAAGTCGCCGACCTCGAGGCCAAGGCTGATGCCGACCTCGCAGCGGCGCAGGGTCGCAGCAACGATGAGTTGCGCGCGGAGATCTCATTGCTCGCCGCCAAGGCGACGCCGATCGTGATCGCCAAGACCCTCACCGATCAGACCAAGAACGAACTCGTCGAGTCGTTCATCGCCAACGTAGGAGCCGCACGATGAGTTCAGCCAAGGTCGAGGCGTACGCACGCGCACTCGTCGAAATCGCCCAGGCCGAAGGCGGACTGGACCGAGTCGAAGATGAGTTGTTCCGCATGGCTCGCGCATTCGAGTCGAACGACCAGTTGCGCGCCACGCTGTCCGACACCACGATTCCTGCGGAGCGTCGTCAGCAAGTCGTCGAGCAGTTGCTCGGTGGCAAGGCCTCTGCAACCACGATCCAGCTCGTGACGTTGATCGTCGCGGCGGGTCAGGTGCGCGACCTTCCCGCAATCATCGACGTCGTCGTGCGCGAAGCATCGCAAGGCAACTCGCAGTCGCTCGCCGAAGTGCGCAGCGCCGTCGCTCTCAGCGATGACCAGCAGAAGCGTCTCGCCGCAGCGCTCACCAAGGCCACCGGCAAGCCGGTCAACCTGAAGGTCGTCGTCGATCCGAGCGTGCTCGGCGGACTGGTCGCCACGGTCGGCGACGAAGTCATCGACGACACCGTTCGTACCCGCCTCGACCAACTCAAGTCGTTGATCTGACCCCGTTTTCGAAAGGACACCACCATGGCTGAACTCACACTCTCTGCGAGCGACATCGCAGCAGCGATCACCAAAGGACTCGAGGGCTACAAGCCATCGACCGAGGCACGCACCGTCGGTCGCGTCGCCGAAGTCGGTGACGGTATTGCCCGCGTGAGCGGCTTGCCCGACTGCGCAGTCAACGAGCTCTTGGAGTTCGAGGACGGCACCGTCGGCCTCGCGCTCAACTTGGACGAAGACTCGATCGGTGCGGTGGTCCTCGGTGACGCCGACAACATCGAAGAAGGTCAGTCGGTCAAGGCAACCGGACGCATCTTGTCGGTTCCGGTCGGCGATGCGATGCTCGGTCGAGTCGTGAACGCGCTCGGCGAACCGATCGACGGCAAGGGTGACATCGTCGGTGCGACGATGCGCCGCGTGGAAGTGCAGGCCCCGGGCATCATGGGTCGCAAGCCCGTGCACGAGCCGCTCCAGACCGGCATCAAGGCGATCGACGCGATGACCCCGATCGGTCGTGGTCAGCGTGAGTTGATCATCGGTGACCGCAAGACGGGCAAGACCACCGTCGCCGTCGACACGATCATCAACCAGCGCGGTCTCGGCGTGAAGTGCATCTACGTCGCGATCGGCCAGAAGGGCTCGACCGTCGCGCAGACCGTGGAAGTGTTGCGCCAGTTCGGCGCACTCGAATACACGGTCATCGTTGCGGCACCCGCATCTGACCCGGCACCGTTCAAATACCTCGCGCCATATGCGGGTTGTGCAATGGGCCAGCACTGGATGGAAAACGGTGAGCACGCACTCGTGGTGTACGACGACCTGTCCAAGCAGGCCGAGGCGTACCGCCAGATGTCGCTCTTGCTCCGCCGCCCACCAGGCCGCGAGGCGTATCCAGGAGACGTGTTCTATCTCCACAGCCGTCTGCTCGAGCGCGCTGCGAAGTTGAGCGACGCCAACGGCGCAGGCTCACTGACCGCACTGCCGGTCATCGAGACCAAGGCCGGTGACGTGTCGGCGTACATTCCGACGAACGTGATCTCGATCACCGACGGCCAGGTGTACCTGCAGGACAACCTCTTCAAGTCGGGCGTTCGTCCCGCCGTCGACGTGGGCATCTCGGTGTCGCGCGTGGGTGGTGCGGCGCAGATCAAGGCGATGAAGAGCGTGTCGGGAACACTCAAGCTCGACCTCGCACAATTCCGTGAGCTCGAGGCGTTCGCGACGTTCGGTTCCGAACTTGACGCGATCTCCAAGGCCCAGCTCGAGCGCGGTTACCGCCTCGTCGAGTTGCTCAAGCAGCCACTCAACAGCCCGATGCCGGTCGAGGAGCAGGTCGTGTCGATCTTCGCGGGAACCAAGGGCTACCTCGACGACATTCCGGTCGGCGACGTGCGCCGCTTCGAGAACGAGTTGCTCGAGCACATGCGCTCGCGTCACTCGGCAGTGCTCTCGGGCATCCGCCAAGACCCGAAGGCCGACGTGCCGAAGGATCTCGCCGACATCGTGGCCACGTTCAAGAAGTCGTTCAAGGTGACGACCTCGACGGCAAGTGCCGATCCGACGAAGACCGACGCCGGCGAAGTCGGCGACGCAGCGAGCTCAAAGACGCTGGCTACGGAGTAGACGATGGCTGGCGGTCAAGAACGTATTCTGCGCGGGCGTATTCGCTCCGTGCAGGCGACGAAGAAAATCACGCGTGCTATGGAGTTGATCGCTGCCTCGCGCATCGTCAAGGCCCAGCAACGCGTGATTGCCGCCGTGCCCTACAGCGAACGAATCACCGAGGTGGTCAAGGATCTCGCCGCCGGTGGAGCAGGCGTCGACTCGCCGTTCCTCAAGGTTCGTGAGAACTTGAAGACGACGTGTTACGTCGCCATCACCGCGGACCGCGGTCTGTGTGGCGGTTACAACGCTGGCGTATTGCGCGCGACCGAAGGTGAAATCAAGGCCGACGTCCTCGCAGGCAAGGACTATCTCGTCGTGCCGGTCGGACGAAAGGCGGAGGGTTACTTCCGCTTCCGTGGCTACAAGATCTCGGACGCCTTCGCCGGATTCTCCGACGCTCCGTCGTATCAGGACGCCAAGCGCATCGGTGAGTTCGTCGTCGGTCTGTACCTCTCCGGCGCGGTCGATCGCGTCGAGCTCGTCTACACGCGCTTCATCTCTGCGGGAACCCAGGAAGTCGTTCGTCGACCACTCGTTCCGCTCGAGCGGGAAGTTGCAGCTGGTGGCGATGCGAAGCCTGCTTCGGGTGGAGGTTCGTACGAGTTCGAACCAGATCCGGACGTCATCTTGCAGACGTTGCTCCCGCGCTACGTCGAGGCCCGCGTGTACGCGGCGCTCCTCAACGCGGCAGCGAGCGAGCACGCGTTCCGTCAGCGCGCCATGAAGGCTGCGACGGACAACGCAGAAGAATTGATCAAGAACCTCTCGCGCATCATGAACCGTGCGCGTCAGGACTCGATCACTACAGAAATCATGGAAATCGTCGGTGGCGCCGAAGCGCTGAGTTCCGGCGACTAACCGAGGAAAGGTCACGAAGGAGACAACATGAGCACAGCAACTGCAAACGAACTGAAGGACGGACGCGTCGTTGCCATCGCCGGACCGGTGATCGACGTCGAGTTCCCCCGCGGCGCGCTGCCGGAGTTGAACCAGGCACTCGAGTTCACCGTCATGGTGGACGGCAAGCCCAACGTCGTGTTGGCCGAGGTTGCCCAGCAGCTCGGTCACAGCCGCGTGCGTGCGGTGTGCATGAAGCCGACCGACGGTCTGCGCCGCGGAACGGCCGTGCGCAACACCGGCCACGGCATCCAGGTGCCGGTCGGCGAAAAGACCCTCGGTCACGTGTGGAACGTGTGGGGTGACTGCCTCGATGGCAACAACGACGACTTCAAGGACTCGGAGCGCTGGGAGATCCACCGCCCAGCACCGGACTTCGCCGCGCTCGAGCCGAGCCGCCGCATGTTCGAGACGGGCATCAAGGTCATCGACCTTCTCACCCCGTACCTCGCCGGTGGAAAGATCGGTCTGTTCGGTGGTGCAGGCGTGGGTAAGACCGTGCTCATCACCGAGATGATCAACCGCGTGGCCTCGAACCACGGTGGTGTGTCGGTGTTCGCCGGAGTGGGCGAGCGCACCCGTGAAGGCA
>DAIRSS010000047.1:8250-10058 GCA_036804285.1 Ilumatobacteraceae bacterium | reverse complement strand
ATCCGCGAGGTCATCAGCCGGTCGGAGGCCGCGTTCCGCTACGGCGTGACGGGGCTGGATGCGGCGGACACGACCCTGATGACGGGCAACCAGCCGGCCTATGCCGGGTCTGAGGGTATCGGCGCGTGGGTGCTGACGCAGACCACGATTGGCGAGGGCCAGCGGCTCCGCGACGAGGACGTGACCGAGCGGTTTACGGTCTATGCGGCGCCTCACGCAGATGCGCTTCCCGAAGGACTGCATCTCATCGTCGTTGGTGATAAGGTAGTGTTTGGGCCATCACCATTGCTTTGGAATGCCATCCCTGTGGTGTCGATTCGTGATGGGTCGAGTGACCCGTCGTACTATCCGCGCCCCGTGATGGAGCAGTGGATTGACCACCAGATGCGCGTCAACGCGCTGCTGTCCAAGTGGGTCGAGAATATCCGGGTCAATGCGGGCGGGCGGTTCCTGACCCGTCCCAACGCCATCGCCAACGAGACGTTTATGGGCGGTGTGACCTCGATGATTGAGATTCGAGGGGCGGGGCCGATGGGCGAGTCCATCCAGCCGGTGCAGGGCTTCTCGGTCGGCAATGACGTGAAGGAGGCGCTGGCGCTGGAGAAGACGGCCTTCGAGGATGCGTCGGGCTGGAACGCGGTCAGCCGTGGACAAGCGACGGGCGAATCTGGCCGTGCGATTATTGCTAGCCGCGAGCAGTTGGAGCGAGTCTTCAGTCCTGCGGTACAGGCGTTGGCGCATGCCTATACGGACTGGGCCAAGGTGTCGATGGCCGCGATGGCGTGGGGCTACGATGTCCCGCGTGCGCTGGGCGCGGTCGGCAAGGGCCGTCCGGACCTTGCGCGTGCAATTAGCTCGACGGACTTTGATGGGCAGAGTGATGTTCGAGTGGAGCCCGCCACGCTGATGCCGATGCCGATGGCGTTCCGGCTCTATCTGCTGGACAACTGGCTCCAGACCGGCGTGATTGACATTAAGGAGTACCGGCGTCGGCAGATGTTCGCCATCGCCAAGGACATCAACACGCCCGACGAGGACCAGGAGGCGCGCGCCAAGCGGGTCGCGGATGCGATTCGGATGGGCACGCCGGCCCCGGACCTCCGGTGGCAGGACAACGAAGCGATTCATCAGGACGTGCTGGAGCGGGAGATTCTGCTGCAGGACGACCTCGATCCGATGGTAATTGCCGCCGCGCAGGAGCGGTGGACGGCTTTGGCCAATCAGGCCATGCAGAAGCAGGGGGGTGGGATGCCGCCGATGGCGGGCAACCCCCCGGCTGGCCCTAGCGCCGCTAGTGTGCCCTCTCTCCCGCCGGGACAGCTACCGCTGGCGTCCGGCAACCCACCGATTGGCGTCGCGCCGATGCTCCAGCAGGGGCTGGCCGGGGCGCCAGAAGCCGAGGTTGCCGCACGGCAAGCCGATATACTGGCCCGCCAATCGTAAGGAGTCGTACCGATGGACATTCAGCAAGCCCTCACGGAAGCCGCTGAGGCCGCGATGACCGCCACGGACGTGGCGACCACCGCTTCCGCCCCCGAGGCTCCGCAGGAACCCGCTGAACCGCAGGACGAAGCACCCGTTGTCACGACGGACGAGGCCGATTCGGCCGAACCCGAGGCGACACCCGAGGACGAGACGACCGAGGACGCCGAAACGTCGGATACGCCGGTCATGCCGGACGGTTATGTGGCCGTGCCGGTCGTTTCGGACAAGCTGGCCACCGAGTTTACGCTGAAAGACGCGGAAGGCGAGGTCGAAATCCCCGCCCTCATCGTCGAATACAAGGCGAATGGCAAGGTGCGGCAGGA
>DAIRSS010000047.1:4006-8150 GCA_036804285.1 Ilumatobacteraceae bacterium | reverse complement strand
GAGTTGGAAGAGCGGATGGCGTATGCCATGCAACTGCACGCGCAGGTCGGGCCCAATGGCCAGCCCTACCTGCCGGCGTCACAGTTCGAGTCTGCTCGGCAGTACATCGTGAATGACCTCGCTATTTGGGCGCAGATGATGCATGCCCGGCGCAGCGAACCTGCTACCTCTCCGGCCTTGGAGCAGGCGCAGCACGCAGCGGCCAAGGCACAAGTCGAAGCGCAGAAGGCGAAGCGGGCGGTGGGGCAGGCCACCAAGCCCGTGGGTCGCGCGAGCAGTGCCCCTGCCAAACCCAAGGTCGCCAAACCGGCGACTGTCGACGATGCGTTGGATTCCGCCATGTCGGAAATCCTCTCATCCTTTCGTTAACCTCTAGCTTCACACATCAATGCCTGCTCCTACTGTCATCACCGATGCGGAGCTGACTGGTCTGCTCAAGAACGTCTACTCGCAGTTCCGCGAGAAGGTGCAGAACCTCGTCACTCCGCTCCTCGCCCAGCTTGAGAAGGGTCGCGCTGGCGGCCCCCGCAACATGCGCTGGGGTGGCAACAACGTGTTCTTCGATGTCGTGACTGGCCGTCCGGCCGGCGCGACGTTCTCCCAGTCTGGCTACTTCCCGCCTGATACCACGGCCACGGAAGTTCAGGCGAATGTCGGCGTGGTCCGCGCCTACACGACCCGTCAGGTCGATGGGCTCGCCTTCGTTGGCACGCAGTCCAAGGATGCCGCTTTCACCACCATCGCCAAGAAGACGATGGAGGAAATCAAGGAGGCGTCCACCCTGCTCATGCAGCAGGCGCTCCACAATAAGGCCGACGGTGTCGTCGCCCTAATCGGCACGGTGAGCAGCACCACCAGCATCATCGTGTCCTCGCCCTACGGCGTGAGCGGCGCGGGCCAGGGCTCGCTCCTCCTCTCGGTGGGCGACTACATCGCGGTCCTCGACACCTCGTCCTCTGACGCGGTGCTCGGGCGTGCGGCCATCACGGCCATCACGAACAGCGGCGACAACGCCACGCTGACCCTCGGGACGGCGATCTCGGGCATGGCGTCCACGGACAAGATTGTCAAGGCCACGGCCTCGGACACCTCGTTCAACAGCGCTATGAACGGCCTCATCTCCATCACGAACCGTGGTGGGTCGTATGCCTCGCTCCATAACATCTCGGCCTCGTCGTACCCGATTTGGGACGCGACCCGGATGGTGGCGGGCACCGACACTCCGGATGTGAACCAGCCGACCGAGTCGGACATCTGGGATCTCATCCAGAAGATTGCGGGCCGCAGCGGCAAGGACGCGATGGTGCGTCCGAAGGACTTCCTGCTCATGACGACCCCGGGCCTCTCGAAGAAGCTCATGGAGTCGATGGTCGGGCAGCGCCGGTTCACCGCCGGCGAGTTCGCCACCACCATCAAGGGCGGCTACAAGGCGCTTGAGGTGTGCGGCATCCCGATGGTTCAGGACTACTATGTCCCGGCGGGCACCATCTATCTCCTCCACCTCCCGTCGCTGGCGTGGGTGGATGCGAAGGATTGGGGCTTCGTCGAGTTCGAGGGCGCTGGCCCGTGGCGTTGGCTCTCGGGGCGCGACGCCTTCGAGACGACCTACGGCTGGTACGGCAACCTGGCCTGCCTCGCGCGCAACGCGCACGGCTCGATCACCGGGTACACCGACACGGCGCGCTACACGCACGTCGCGTAACCTTCACCGGGACGGGGTGGGGGCATCGGCCCTCACCCCACCCCAAGGATAATTCATGCCGTATAACATTTTTGCTCCGACGCCGGGCCGTCTGGGTGTGCTGCCGAACCTCCTCGTCGGACGGTGCGACGCGGCGATTGGCAACAACACCACGACGACCTACAGCTTCGGGTCGCATCCGGCGAAGTGCTACATCAACCGCGCCGTGGTGTCGGCGGGGACGGTGCCGGCCTCGACGAGCGGCACGATTCTGGGCGTGATTCAGAAGTACGACGCTTCGGCCGATGCGGCCGTGGCGCTCACGGGGAATGTGGACCTTGAGGCGCTAGTCGCGCACGAGGGGACGGCGGTTTCGCTCCTCTCGACGCTCACCGACGCGGAGCGTACCCTTGATACGGGGGATACGCTTCGGTTCGTGGTCACGACCAACAACACTGTCACGACGGCTGCCGTGGACCTGATGGTCAACGTCGAGCTGTTCGTGGAGGTCTAACCGAGTGCCGGTGCTGCTCAACAGTGCCGGCCAGCCCGAGCCGCCCACGCATGTCGTGGCGCGGCTCCGGGCCCTCCATGCCGGGTTGCACTTGCGGTTTCTGGAGCATACCGGGGAGCATTGGGCCATTTGTATGGAGTGGACGCCAGAGGATAGGCGGTGGGAGTGGGTGCAGGCGGGGGAGACGAATCCTGCCAGCGCGTATGACATCATCGGGTATCTCCCGATGCTGTGCAGTGCGGACGAGGCGCCGGCCTATCTGGAGCGCACGTTCCGGCAGTATCCCAAGGACGAGGTGCGCCGGATGGCGGACTACGTCGAGCAGTACAACGCAACGCAGCCCATTGCCCAGGCGACTGAGCAGGCGCTGGCCGAAGTGCTGGACCAGCCAATGGCGCCGTCGTCGCGGAGTCGTTCCAAGACCGTTCGTTAACCCGAGGTTCGTGTGGCCGTCACCCGAGCGCAACTTGTCGAGTATACCCGAGAGGCGATGGATGCTGTCGCCTCCGACCGCTGGTCCGACAGCCTCATCAAGAGCGTGCTGAACACGGTCTATGACGATGAGTGGTCGAACCTGCTCAACGCCTACCAGTACTACACGTTTGGCCAGCGCACGGTCACGACCGACAGCAACGGCCAGATTGCGTTTTCCAGCCTGAATAGCGGCGCGGGCGACAGCCAAGAGAACTTCTATCGCATCTTGTCGGTGTCGGACGGCAACGTCCTGTACTCGGAGACGCGATTCCAGGATGTGCCGCTGGCGACGACGACCAACTATCTGCCGACCTACCCCCGGCTGTATTACATCGCCGGCAACAAGGTGCAGATTCTGCCGGTCGCGCCCAGCACCACGCTCTACGTCTACGTCAACTACAAGCCCACGTCGCTCAGCGACCTCGGGTCGGACAGCTCGACCATCGACTTCCCGATGGGCGGGGAGTGGATCATCGCCAACGAGGCGGGGGGCCGGCTGCTCAACAAGGGCGGGGCGGAATCGACGGCGGCGCAGGTGTTGAAGCGGGAGGCCGCTGACTTCCGGACGACCCTGCTGGACGACATCCGGCGCAAGACCATCAACCCGACGCTGATGGCCTACCCGGACCAGAAGTATGACTGGGCGGGCGGCTGATGTCGCGCGAACGGCTGGTGGACCAGCAGCCGGGGATGGAAGGGGGACTGAACGATGTCTCGGATGACATCTCCGTCCAGCCCAACCAGCTCCGGCGTGCCAACAATCTGCGCCTGACGGACTACGGCGCGGCGACCAAGCGCGGGGGCACCCAGCGCACCTCGACCAACCCGCTGGCGTCCGCTCCCGTGCTCAACGGCTTCACGTTCCAGCAGGACAGCGGCACGAATCAGATTCTGGCGGTGTCCAACAGCGACCTGTACACGGCGACGTTTGGCACGTTCCCCCGGACGTATACGAATCAGGGGGGTACCCTCTCGACGACCGTGCCCCCGGATTTCGCCCAGTTTCGGGACAGCGGCGGGAACGACGTCGTCTATATCGCGGACGGCGGCCTGCTCAACAAGTGGTCGGGCTCGGCGCTGACCGAGAACATCGCGGGAACGGTGGCCGTTGACACCCTGCAGGTGCATAACGAGCGCCTGTGGGCGTGTGGGAACAGCACCTATCCGGACAGCATCTTCTACTCCGACCTGAACAACGGGGACAGCCTCGGGAACGGGTCGAGCGGTGGGGGCCAGATTATCGTGCGGACCTTCGGGGACGAGACGATTGTGGGGCTGGCCTCCATTAACACCAGTCTGCTCATCTTCCATCGGCGCGGTATCTCCCGGCTGACGGGGTTTGGACAGGACGACATCACGACGCTCCCGGCGGGCCTCACGGCAGACGTGGGCACGATTGCCGCTAAGAGCATCGTGGCGAACAACAACATCGCCTACTTCATCTCGGAGCGCGGGCTGTACCGGTGCAACGAGGC
>DAIRSS010000047.1:0-3906 GCA_036804285.1 Ilumatobacteraceae bacterium | reverse complement strand
TCTACCTCGATAACGTCGCGGCGGCCGGCACGGGGGGCGCCCGGTATGCGATGACGGCCCAGCTGCACCGGCTCTACTGCGGGGACGACGCGCAGGCCAAGGCGTTCCGGTGGGGCTACCTGACTGCCCAGCTCAGGGGCTCGGACCAGTGCCGTATCGAGTGGAACTCGGGTGACAGCTTCGGGTCCTTCTCGCTGCCCCCCTCGACGGACGAGACGTGGGGCGCCTCTGGGACGTATTGGGGCGAAGGGACGTGGGGTGGGACCGGCAGCCGGAACTACCGCATCCCGATGGGTGGGACGGGCTATTACGTCGATATCAGCATTATTGACTCGGGAGAGGCACTCCCGGTCTTCAGCCGCTTTTCGCTTGAAACCTTCGCCTTGGGGCGTCGCTAAATGTCAGAAACGGTCGGTCAACATTCCGTCGCTACGTTCACGTCGCCGGTCAACGGCACGTCGCCTATTGACGCTAACACCGTCAAGGGCAACGATAACACCATCCGGTCGGCCTATGTCGACCACGACGCTGACCCGGGCATCCACGTCCAGTCGTCCACCCTCGCCTCGCGGCCGGTGGCCAATAGCGCAGGCCGGAAGTGGATGACGCAGGACTCGGGCGTTATCCGGCTCTTCTACGACGACGGCACGAACTGGTACGAGGTGGACTACCTGCGGACGACCGGGGGGACCATCAGCGGGAACCTGTCCATCTCCGGCACGCTGGCGGTGACGGGGGTGGCGACCCTGACGGCCCAGCCCATCCTGTCCAGCCTGACCGCCTCGCAGGCCGTCTTCACGGACGCCTCGAAGGGCCTTGTTTCCAACGCCATCACGGGCACCGGCAACGTGGTGATGTCGGCCTCCCCGACCCTGACCGGGACGATTGGCGCGGCCAGCATGACCCTGTCGGGCACGCTCGGCGTCACGGGGCTGCTGACCTTTGCCAGCCTGAAGGGCACCGGGGCCACGACGGTCACGAATATCCTCGACGAGGATAACATGGCCTCCGACAGCGCCACGGCGCTGGCGACCCAGCAGAGCATCAAGGCGTATGTGGATGCTCAGGTCGGCGCCTCGGACGCCCTCTCGGAGGTGCTGGCCATCGGGAACACGACCGGGGCCAACGACATCATCGTCAGCACCGGCCAGAAGATTCGCACCCCGGCCGTCGCGGCCGGAGACGGCACGTCGGCCATCACGATTGCCAATACCACCGGCGCCCTGACGCTGGCCTCGGCGCTGGCGGACTCGAACCTCGCCACCATCTCCACGGCGGGCAAGGTCAGCAATAGCGCCACCACGGCCACTAGCGCCAACACGGCCTCGGCCATCGTGGCCCGGGACAGCTCGGGGAACTTCACGGCCGGCACGATTACGGCGACCCTGTCTGGTGCCGCCCCGGCGGGCAGCCTCTCGGGCACCACGCTCGCCAGCAACGTCGTCTCCTCCTCGCTGACCTCCGTGGGCACGCTCACGTCGGGCGCGATTGGGAGCGGGTTCACGGCAATCCCGAACTCGGCGCTGGCCAATAGCTCGGTCACGGTGAACGGCACGGCCATCGCGCTGGGGGCCAGCGGGACCGTGACGGCCGCTGCCGGTACGCTGACTGGCACGACGCTGGCCTCGAACGTGGTCAGCTCCAGCCTCACCTCGGTGGGGACGCTGACTAGCCTGAACGTGAGCGGAGCGATTGCCGGGGGTTCTACGCTTCAGGCATCGAGTTATGCCGCGATTGGTGGCTCGCTGTCGGCAAACGTGCAGTTGTATGTTCGTGGCACAATGGTCGGCGCAGGTGCGACCCAATACGGCGCGATTGCGCAGGTGACGCTCCCAGTTGCGGCGACCAGTGGGATGTATGGTGTCTCTGTTGCGACGACTGGCGCGGATGGTACTTACACGACATCCGATGCGGTTGGTATCAATGTTCAGCCGCACACGCTTGGGGCCGGTCAGACTGTCACCAATGCCTACGGATTGTTGCTGGCGGCATCCTCGTATGCGGCAACAACCAAGTTTGGCATCAATATCGGCAACGTTACCGGCGGCACGACCAACTACTCCATTTTTACTGGCTCTGGTCAGGCGCGATTTGGCGATGACATTCGGATTGCCAACGGGTCGTTAAGTGTCACGACCACGCCAAGCAAGACCGCTGTTGCCATTCAGGTCGGCACGGACCACGCGCTACTGAGCGCGTCCACGTCGTATGGAATGTTGATGCAACCGACGGCACAGGCCGGCGTGGTCAACTATCGGGCAATTGAGTCCCGCGTGGTTATCGGCGCAACGACTGCATTGACGGCGGCGATGGGTGCCTATATCCGAACGCCAACCATCACGGCTGGCGGGACGATTGCCACAAACTACGGTTTGTTGATTGACTCGCAGACCGGCGGCTCGACCAATTACGCAATCTACACCGGCACCGGTTTGGTACGGTTTGGCGATGCGGTCGATGTGGTTGGCAACGTCAACCTCTCGACTGGCTCGGCGTTCCGTATCAATAGCACCAACGTTTTGACGGCTACCACGCTGGGCTCTGGCGTCACGGCGTCCTCGCTCACCTCGGTCGGCACCCTGTCCTCGCTGACGGTCAGCGGGCAAGCGAATCTTGCTACGACAAGTGGCACAGTTGGCATTGGTGCAACAAGTTCTGCCAAGCTCAATGTGCAAGTAGCCGCCGCTGGCATTTCGGGGCGCTTTACCGATGCAACGAACTCTACGCTGCAAATTGACCACCCTTCGTCTGGCACCTTGCGATTCCGCAATGGTGCGGATACGGCGTGGTTGACGGAAAACGGAGGCAATGTTTCCCTGCCGGGGGCGCTGACGGTCAGCGGCGCGTCGGTGCTTGGGCAAGAAATATCGCGCAATGCTGATACTGCCATCATGCGTATCGCTGGTGGCACGGCGGCAAGTGGCGCACAAATCTTGTTGTCTGGGCCGACGCACGCGACTGTTCCCGGACGCTTGTATCTTGAGGCAACTGGAACTGGAAGTCTTATTGCGCGAACTGGTGGCGCTGACAGGCTGACGCTCGACGCCTCCGGCAACCTCGGCCTCGGGGTCACGCCGCCAGCGGCCGAGTCCAGCTTTGGAATGTTTGCCGGGTCGAGCGAGAGCTATGGATTTGGCAGGCGTGGCGTATCGCTAAATACCTACGTCAATTCCGCTGGCACGGCGTATATCTACCAGACATCGGCTGGCGCGTCGTTGTATCAGCAGGGGACCGGGTCAAGCCGACACCTGTGGCTCGGCGCTGTTGCTGGGACGGCTGGTAACACGGCCACAATGGTGGAGTATGCCCGCATTGATTCCAGCGGCAACTTTGGCCTCGGGGTGACGCCGAGTGCGTGGGGCGGGTCGTACAAGTCGATTGATGTGACTGGCGTCGGAAGTTTCGCGGCCAGCACCGCTGGCTCTGGGGCGATTACATCGGCGTTCAATGCGTACTACGACACGACCGACAGCCGCTGGGAATTCAAGTACACGGGTGACCGCGCCACGCGCTATGAGCAGACGGGGGCTGGCGTTCACGCGTGGTATACGTCCACGGCAACTGGCACCGCGAACGCCGCCATCACGTTCACACAGGCGATGACGCTGGATAGCAGTGGGAACTTGGGGGTGGGGACGACGAGTCCGGCAACACGACTGCACGTTGCCGGGGCGTCTCCAGTCCTCGTGATTGACCAGTCCAGCGGCACAACGGCAACGGTGAGCTACCGAAATGGTGGGTCGGAGTACGCATTTGACCGCGCCAGCTCATCGACCGGCGAAATGCGGCACGCGGTTGGCCCGAGCGCTGGATTTGGCGGATTTCACACGTTCTACACTGATACAGCCGAACGCGCCCGCATCACGAGCGGGGGGAATTTCCTGCACGGCACGACGGACAGCGGCC
>DAIRSS010000046.1:0-10705 GCA_036804285.1 Ilumatobacteraceae bacterium | reverse complement strand
TCGATCGCAACGAGCGCCTCACCCGTCCCCGTTCGTGACAGCATGTTTTCTACGACGCTCAGCGTCGCGTCGGGAAAGAATCGTGCCGTCGAGGGCTTGGTGGGATCACTCGGCGCGACATAGACGCGCTCGCCTCGGTCTCCACGCACCGAACAGAACTCCCAAACGAGTGCCCAAAACTGCTCGGGTGAGGCCACTGACCAGGAGTGCAGGTCGCCTTCCGCAACGCCGTGCCGCTCGTTCGCCAACTCGGCGAACCGGGTGATCTGCGACGCACTCACCCGCTCTGGAGTCGGCGACCACAGAACCGTGCGTTCGACTGCCTGCATAGACGCATCACGGTAGTGGGGGCGCTAGTCGGGCTTGGGAGAACACGCCGTTCGGGGTCTAATCTTGGGCTTGATATATCAGGGCGACGAGGGGGTTGGTCATGAATTGGAATGCATTCATCACCTGTGCGGTGACGGGATCGGGAGAAACGACCGCCAAGAGCGACAAAGTCCCCGTCACTCCCCAACAGATCGCCGAGTCGGCAATCGAGGCTGCCAAGGCTGGCGCCGCCGTCGTACACATCCACGTGCGCGACCCACGCACCGGTCGCGGTTCACGCGACACCGAGCTCTACGCCGAAGTCGTGGACCGCATCCGCTCGTCCGACACCGACGTCGTCATCAACCTCACGGCCGGCATGGGTGGAGACCTCGTCCTCGGCGGTGACGAAAACGTGTTCCCGCTCAACGAAGACGGCACCGACATGGCCGGTGCGACCGAACGACTCGACCACGTCACGCGCCTGCGCCCCGAGATCTGCACGCTCGACTGCGGCACGATGAACTTCGCCTCTGGCGGTGACTACATCATGACGAACACGCCGAGCGTGTTGCGCAAGATGGCCAAGGTCGTCCAGCAACTCGGCGTGCGACCGGAGCTCGAAGTGTTCGACACCGGTCACTTGGTGATGGTCAAGGACCTCATCAAGGAAGGACTGCTGGATGATCCGATCATGATCCAGTTGTGCATGGGCATCGCCTATGGCGCGCCGGACGATCCGAACACCTTCATGGCACTCGTCAACCAGTTGCCGAACGACTGCGTGTTCTCCGCATTCTCGATCAGCCGCATGCAACTCCCCTTCGTCGCCCAGGCAGTGCTCGCAGGTGGAAACGTGCGCGTCGGTCTCGAGGACAACTTGTATCTCGACCGTGGCCAGCTCGCCACCAACGGACAGCTCGTGGAGCGAGCCCGCAAGATCCTCGAGAACATGAACGTCTCGGTCATGGGTCCAGCAGACGTGCGCGCCAAGCTCAAGCTCACGAAGCATTCCTGAGATGACGACGAACGCACCACTGCGCACCGTCGGCCTCCTCGGCGGTGGCGTCATCGGCGGCGGCTGGGCCGCACGGTTCGCACTCTCCGGCATCGACGTGAAGTTGTACGACGTCGACCCCGAGGCACCGCGCAAGATGGGCGAGATCATGACGAATGCGCGCCGCGCGTATTCGAAGTTGACGCTCGCACCACTCCCCAAGGAAGGCACGATCACCTTCGCCAAGACCGTCGAGGACGCCGTCACCGGAGTGGACTTCGTGCAGGAGAGCCTGCCCGAGCGACTCGAGTTGAAGCAGAAGGTGCTCGCCCAGGCGAGCAAGGCAGCAGCCCCCGACACGGTGTTCGGCTCGTCCACCTCGGGACTCCTCCCCACCGAGATCCAGCGCGACATGGTCAACCCGGAGCGCTTCGTCGTCGGCCATCCGTTCAACCCGGTGTATCTGATGCCGCTCGTCGAGATCTGTGGTGGCGAACGGACGTCGCAGGCCACGAAGGACCGCGCGCGCGAGGTCTACACCTACATCGGAATGCAGCCGCTCATGTTGAGCAAGGAGATCGACGGTTTCATCGCCGACCGTTTGATGGAGGCCCTGTGGCGCGAGGCGCTGTGGCTCGTCAACGACGGCGTGGCGACGGCCGAAGAGATCGACGACGCCATGCGCTTCGGACCAGGTCTGCGCTGGTCGTTCATGGGAACGTTCCTCATCTATCGCATCGCCGGCGGAGAGCCGGGCATGCGCCACTTCATGGCCCAGTTCGGACCCGCACTCAAGTGGCCGTGGACGAAGTTCATGAACGTGCCGGAGCTCACCGACGAGTTGCTCGACACGATCTGTGCGCAATCGGATGCCCAAGCCGGCACTGCCACGATCCGTGAACTCGAGGCACTTCGTGACGACTGCCTCGTCTCGGTGATGCAAGGACTGCGTGGACACAACTACGCCGCGGGCAAGACGCTTGCGAACTTCGAAAAGGCGCTCTTTGGTCGTGGAGCGACACCGACGCTCACCCTCGACGGACCGGTGATGGCGATGGAGCGGGTGATTCCCGCCGACTGGACCGACTACAACGGCCACACCAATGACAGCCGGTACTCGCAATTGTCGAGCGAGGCAAGCGACTGCTTCTTCCGCTCGATCGGCTTCACGGACGCATACCTCGCCTCGGGTCGCACGTTCTACACGGTCGAGAGCCACATCCGTTTCCTCGACCAGACACACCAGGGCGACAAGGTGAAGGTGATGGTCACGGTCGCGTCGTACGACGAAAAGCGCATCCATCTGTGGACCGAGATCGTGCGCGAAGACGGCGTGGTCGCCGCTACGGGTGAACACCTCTTCCTCCACGTGGATGCGAAGTCGGGCAAGAGTTCACCCATGGGCACCGAGATGTTCGACCTCTTGAAGCCGATCGGCGAGGCACATGCGAAGTTGCCAAAGCCCGTTGGCATCGGTCGACGAGTCGGCGAGAAACCCGCCAAGTAGCGATGGGCACTGCACGGGTCTGGAAGCCTGGCGACGCGATCGCCACGCCACTCGAGCTGTACACGTGCGTCGTGGAGCCCGAATGGGTCGACTACAACAACCACATGACCGAGGCCGCCTACCTCACGGCGTTCGGCTGGGGTTCCGATGCGCTCTTCACCTACATCGGCGATGACGACGCGTACCGCGCGGCGGGACACTCCTTCTATACGGCCGAGACCCACATCGTCTACGAACGCGAGTGTTACGGCGGGGATCCGCTCAAGGTGGACACACTCATCCTCGACGTCGACCACAAGCGACTCCACCTGCACCACACGATGTATCACGGCACGACCGGCACGCGGTTGTCCACGACCGAGCAGATGCTCGTCCACGTGGACATGAACCTCGGCAAGGCGTGCGAGATCCTGCCCAACGTGCAGCAGGCGCTGGATGCGATCTTCGAGGTCCACCGCCACGCTCCGCGACCCGACGACGTCGGCCGCGTGATGAAGATTCGACGAAAGTAACGACAAGGAGACGACATGCGCTTTGCATTGACCGAGGAACAAGAGGCGATCGTCGCAACGACGCGCCAGTTCACCGAAAAGGAACTCATCCCACACGAGGAGCGCGTGGAGAAGCTGGGCGAAGTGCCGCCGGATCTCGTCAAGCAGATCAAGGAGCGCTCGATTGCTGCCGGCATCTACGCGTGCAACATGCCGGCCGAGTACGGCGGTGGCGGACTCAACTCCTTCGACACCACCCTCGTCGACCGCGAGTTCGGCGCGACGTCGTACGCCCTCCACTACATCGTCGCCCGCCCATCGAACATCCTGCGCGCATGCAAGGGCGACCAGATCACCGAGTACCTGATCCCGACCATCACCGGTGAACGCGTGGATTGTCTCGCGATGTCCGAGCCCGATGCCGGCTCCGACGTGCGCGGCATGAAATGCACCGCGGTCAAGGACGGCTCCGACTGGGTCATCAACGGCACCAAGCACTTCATCTCACACGCCGACCTCGCCGACTACGTGATCCTCTTCGCCGCCACGGCCGAAGAGCAGACCTCGAAGGGACCGAAGAAGAAGATCACGGGCTTCCTCGTCGACTTCGACACCCCAGGCTGCGAGAAGGTCGCGGGCTACAACTGCGTGTCGAACTCGGGTTATCACAACATGATCATCAACTTCGACAACTGCCGCGTGCCGGAGAGCAAGGTGCTCGGCGAGGTGCACGGCGGCTTCGACGTCGCCAACGAGTGGCTCGGTTCGACCCGCCTGCAGGTCGCTGCCGTGTGCGTTGGACGCGCACGTCGAGCACTCAACCTGTCCATCGAGTGGGCTGCCACCCGCGAGCAGTTCGGCCAGCAGATCGGCAAGTTCCAGGGTGTGTCGTTCAAGCTCGCCGACATGCAGACCCGGCTCGATGCGGCAGAGCTCCTCACCCTGCGCGCCGCATGGAACGATGCCAACGGCAACTTCGACGACTCCGAGATGGCGATGGCCAAGGTGTTCGCAAGCGAGATGTGCCAGTACGTCACCGACGAGGCGATCCAGATCTTCGGTGGCATGGGACTCATGGACGAACTCCCGCTCGAGCGCATGTGGCGTGACACCCGCGTCGATCGCATCTGGGATGGCACGAGCGAGATCCAGCGCCACATCATCTCCCGCCAGCTGCTCCGCAAGTTCGGCGGCTAGCAGTGGCCGACCTCGCACGACTCCTCAATCCGCGATCCGTCGCGGTGATCGGTGGCGCACCTGCTGCCGCGGTCGTGCGTCAGTGCCAGAAGCTCGGCTACACGGGAGAGATCTGGCCCGTGCATCCGAAGAAGGCCGACATGCACGGAGTCGCGTGCTTCCCCACGATCGCTGACCTCCCCGGCGTTCCCGATGCAGCCTTCGTCGCGGTCAATCGACACCTGACGATCGATGCCGTCGCACAGCTTCACGCGCTCGGTGCAGGTGGCGCGGTGTGTTACGCATCCGGATTCGCCGAATCCGGTGATGTCGACCTGCAGGAACAGCTCCTCGTCTCCGCCGGCGACATGGCTCTCCTCGGACCGAACTGCTACGGCTACGTGAACTCCCTCGATGGGGTCGCTCTCTGGCCGGACGAACACGGTTGCTCGCGCGTCGATCGCGGCGTCGGCGTGATCTCCCAGAGCGGCAACGTTGGTCTCAACCTCACGCTCCAACAGCGCGGACTGAAGATGGCCTACATGGTCACCGTCGGCAACCAAGCAGGCGGTGGCGTCGAGGACGTCTTGGAGTCCTTCGTCGCAGACGACCGCGTGACGGCGATCGGCATGTTCATCGAGGCGATCCGCGAACCACAGCGATTCGCCACGATCGCCCTCGAGGCCGTACGCAAGGGCAAGCGCATCGTCGCACTGCAAACCGGAAAGAGCGAGGCCGGCGCGCTGATTGCCGCCTCCCACACCGCATCGCTCGCCGGGAATCGCGCCGCGTACGCCGCGCTCTTTGCACGCTGTGGCGTCGCAACGGTGGAGACCCCGACCGAACTCGTCGAGACGCTCAAGGTCCTCGACCACGGCGGAGTCCTCTCGGGATACCGCATGGCATCACTCTCCTGCTCCGGTGGTGAGGCCTCCCTCGTCGCGGACCTCTCCGAGACCACGTCGCTTGAGTTCTCGCCGTTCCCCGACGAACAACGCTCGCGCATCGAAGCCACCCTCACCGAACTGGTCTCGATCGCGAACCCGTTCGACTATCACACCTTCATGTGGGGCGATCGCGCTGCGATGAAGGCGACCTTCTCAGAGACCATGGACGGACCCCACGATGCGACGATGCTCGTGCTCGATGCACCGCCGAGTCCCGACCAAGACCCGAGTTCGTGGATCGTTGCGGCAGATGCGTTCGCCGATGCTGCGCAACACACGAAGCGTCGTGGTGTCGTCGTTGCCACCATGCCCGAGTGCCTCGCACCCGACGTGCGTGACGCGATCGCCGCACGAGGACTTGCGCCACTGCAAGGACTGCGCGAATCGCTCATCGCACTCGACCGCGCCGCGTGGCTCGGTGCGCACGATCCACAGAACCCTCCCGCTCCGGTCTCCGCACCAGGCGCGACCAAACTCGTCGACGAAGAACGTGCCAAGAACGTGCTTGCATCCCTCGGCGTACGCGTACCGCGCGGCGAGCGCACCACACGGGCAGAACTCGAGAGCGCAGCGAGTTCAGTCGGCTACCCGGTGACGCTCAAGGGTCTCGGACTCGCACACAAGAGCGAGTCAGGAGCCGTTGCGATCGGTCTCAAGGACGCTGGCGCACTGCGTGCAGCCGTCGAGGGCATGCCGACCTCGATCACCGAGTTCCTCGTCGAGGAGACCGTGACGGGCATCGTCGCCGAGGTGCTCGTCAGCATCCGTCGCGCGGCACCGCTCGGGTGGTTGTTGACGATCGGTGCGGGCGGAGTCCTCACCGAACTCTGGAAGGACACCCAGTCACTCCTCGCTCCCGCCTCACGCAACGACATCGAGACTGCGATCACGAAGTTGCGCATCGCCCCGATCCTCGCCGGCTATCGCGGCAAGCCCGCAGGCGACGTCACGGCCTTGGTCGACTTCATCGAACACCTCCAGCGCGTCGTCGTCGGCACGAACATGGTCGAAGTAGAGCTCAATCCCGTACTCGTCACGACGTCTGCGGCGATCGCCGTGGATGCCCTGCTCATCGAGGAGGCCTGATCATGCCCATCACCACGACGACATCCAATGACGGTCAGGTCCTCGAGATCACCCTCGACCGCCCGAAGGCCAACACCATCGACGCGGCGACGAGCCAGGAACTGAGTCGCATCTACGACGCGTTCAACCGAGACGCGACACAACGCGTCGCGATCTTCACCGGTGCTGGCGAGAAGTTCTTCTCTGCCGGCTGGGACCTCAACGCCGCCAACGAGGGCGAGTCCTTCGACTCCGACTACGGCGTCGGCGGGTTCGGGGGCTTTCCAGAGCTCCCCAATCGCAACAAGCCCGTCATCGCCGCAGTGAACGGCATGGCCGTCGGAGGTGGATTCGAGATCGCCATGGCTGCTGACTTCATCGTCGCCGCCGAACATGCGACGTTCTTCCTCGCCGAGACCAAGGTTGGCGTGATTCCCGATGCAGGGACGATTCGCTTGCCGCGACTCCTTCCTCGTCAACTCTCCAACGAGATCATCTTCGGAGGACGTCGGCTCTCCGCGCACGAGGCCGCCTCGTTCGGGATCGTCAATCGAGTCGTCCCGGCCACTGAACTCATGGACTCTGCTCGCGCGCTTGCCGCGGAGATCTGCCTGTCGGCTCCACTCGCAGTCGCCGCCGTGATGCAACTCAACCGCGAACTCGAAGGTGTCGACGTGCTCGATGCGATGAAGGCGATGCGCACCAACCCCGCGTATCGTGCGGCGATCGACTCAGAGGATGCCAAGGAAGGCCCCGCGTCGTTCGCGGAGAAGCGCCCACCGCGCTGGACCGGTCGCTAGTTCGACTTGCGCGCCTTGACGGCGCATTCGTCCAGCACGTCGAGGAGTTCGATTCCGCGACTGTCTCGCGGCTCGGGCTGGAACTCACCGACCGCATAGGAGAAACTCGTGCGCAACGACGGCCATGCTCCGTGCGTCGAGCCACCAGCCCCCGTGTGACCGAACGCGTCGGGAGCCATCCCGAGTCGTGACGGATTCGGGTTCAATTCGAATCCCACGCCGAAGCGCAACAGTCGACCGGAGAGTTCATCTGCGCCAGCCGAGCGTTCGCGCCGTGCAACGTCGATCGTCTCGGGCTTCAGAAGTCGAACGCCATCGAGTTCGCCACCGTTGACGAGCATCGCGTACAGCCTCGACATCGCGTACGCAGAAGCCACTCCACCGCCACCGGGAAGTTCGGCTCGGGACAACTCCGGTGTGCCGGCCCTGTCAGTCGGGATCAGCCCATAGACGAAGGCAAGTCGTGGATCCACGTCCTTGCCCATGAGCGCGGTGTAGTTGTAGTCGTCTGCGCGCACCGTCTTGGCGATACGTGGGATCACTGACTCCGGTGCTCCGATGTGCAGGTCGAGTCCGAGTGGACCGGCGATCTCCTCGCGCACGAACGTTCCGATGCTGCGACCATCAGTGCGACGCACGATCTCGCTTGCGATCCAGCCATACGTGAGTGCGTGATACGTCGGCGATCCGACCTTGACGAATGGAACCTGTTCGGCGGTGAAGCGAGCCATGAGCACCGGGTCGATGATCTCCTCGAAGGTGAGGGGTCGCTCGATTCCCGGCACGCCCGCGACGTGAGCGAGTGCGTCACCGACCGTCACATGACCCTTGCCACCGGTGGCGAACTCCGGCCACAGCGAATCGATTCGCACGTCCAAGTCGACGAGACCCCGCTCGACGCACATCATCACCGCAACGGCGCAGATCCCTTTGGTGCCCGATGCGATGACACAGACGGTGTCGGAAACCCACTCCGAGCCGTCCCACTTCACTCCACCCCAGAGGTCGACGACCTGTCGACCGTTCACCGTCGCAGCGAACGACGCACCGTGCTTTTCACCCGAGTGGTACTTGTCGAAGACCTTGGCGACTGGCTCGAAGCCGGGCGCGACGAGCCGTTCGCGGCTCATGCCATCGAACGTGCGATGGACGGCGTCGCCGTGATCAAACGGCGCGTGTAGTCCTCGTGTGGAGACCCGATCACGCTCTCGGCAGAACCGAGTTCCACGATGCGACCCTGCGACATCACCGCGACCTCGTCGGCGATCGAACGGACGAGTGGGAGGTTGTGCGTGACGAACAGCATCGCAAGACCAAGGCTCTTGCGCAGTTCACCGAGCAGATCCACGATCGCGGCCTGCACGAGCACGTCGAGCGCGCTCGTCACCTCGTCACACACCAATACGTCGGGCTTGCTCACGAGCGCGCGAGCGATCGCGACGCGTTGACGCTCTCCACCCGAGAGCTGGTCGGGATACTTGCCCGAATACGACGCAGGCAGGTTGACCTTGTCGAGCACGTCGAGGATCGCCCTGTCGGCTTCCTCGCGCGACGAACCCGCGATCAAGAGCGGTCGCACGATCAGATCGCCGACGGTACGACGCGGATTGAGTGAGCCGTATGGATTCTGGAACACGTACTGGATGCCGAGGCGCTGCGCCATGGTGCGCTTGCGCGAGGTGAGACCGAGTTGCTCGCCCTTGAAGGTGATCTCACCGTCCCACTCGCGATGCAATCCACCGATCGCTCGCGACACGGTGGTCTTGCCCGAGCCGGATTCGCCGACGAGCGCGAGACACTCCCCCTTGCGAATCGTGAGCGTCACATCATGGACGACGACGTTGCCTGAGTACGCAGCATTCACGCCCCTCAACTCGACGATGGGGTCGCCCTTCACCGCACTGCGAGGTGCGAGCGGTGTGGCGACGGTGCTCGTCGGCACCTTGCCGACCTTGATGCAGCGCGCGGTGTGACGCTCACCGACGTTCGTCACCGGCGGGAACGCCGAACGACACTCATCGGTCGCAAGCTCACAACGCAACGCGAACGCACATCCTTGCGGCCGCTTGCCTGGCGACGGAGCACGTCCGGCGAGGCCGACGATCTGTCGACCGCCCTCAATGTCCGGTGCGGCGGCGACGAGGTGTCGCGTGTAGGGATGTGCAGGACTGGTGAAGATCTGACGAACGGGGCCGTGCTCGACGACGCGACCTGCATACATGACCGCGACGTCGTCGGCGAGATCGGCCACGACGGCGAGGTCGTGCGTGATGTACAGCGCCGCCACACCGTGCTCGCGCGTGAGCGAGCGAATCGTGGCGAGCACGTGTTCCTGCGTCGAGACGTCCAGTCCGGTCGTCGGCTCATCCAACACGATGACCGATGGTCGACACGCAAACGCCATCGCGAGTCCGACGCGTTGCTGCTGACCGCCCGAGAGCTGGTGCGGATAGCGCTCGAGGTACTCGTCGTCGGTCGGCAACAAGACTTCTGTCATCATCTCCTTGATGCGCGCCTTGCGTGCCTCGTCGGACCCACCGAAGTCGTGGGCCTCGAGCACTTCCATCAACTGCGTGCCGATTCGGAGAGCAGGGTTCAGGGACGATGCCGGATCTTGCGGCACGTACGAGACACGCTCTCCACGAATCTTGCGCTTGCCCTCGTCATCGAGCGCGAGCACTTCGATACCACCGCACGACACCGATCCATGGTCAATGGCGACTCCGCGGCGTGCATGACCGAGCACCGCGAGGCCGACCGTGGTCTTTCCCGATCCCGACTCCCCCACGAGTCCGAGCACGCGACCCGGTTCGACGGTGAGCGTGACCTCGTCGACGATGTCGTTGCCCGTTGCCGCGACGTTCAGTCGCAGGTTGGTGATCGAGAGCCCCTTACTCACCCTTGCCTCCACGATCGATTCCTGCCGACACGCGCGACATTCCATCTCCGATGAGACCCGTTCCGATGGTGAGTAGCGCGAGAGCAACGGTTGGCAGCACGACCCCCCACGGCTGTTCCGTGAGCGCCACGCGATTCTCCTGGATCATGAGCCCCCAATTGGCCGAGTTCGGGTTTGGAGTGAAGCCGAGGAATGCGAGCGAGGCGATGCCACCGATGCTGTAGGTGAGGCGGAGGTTGACTTCCACGAGGAGCGACGAGGTCACGTTCGGCAATACCTCGGCGAAGATCACGCGAGCACGCGATTCTCCCAGCGCCTCGGCTGCGGCGATGAAGTCACGCTCCACGACCGGCACGGCGGCACCACGGATGATGCGTGCAATGCGCGGCGTCGTGGACAGTCCGACGGTGAAGATGATGAGGCCATTGCTCGGACCAAACATCGAAATGACGAGGAGTGACAAGAGCACCTGAGGGAACGACAAGATCACGTCCAGGGTGCGCATGATCACTTC
>DAIRSS010000045.1:0-11004 GCA_036804285.1 Ilumatobacteraceae bacterium | reverse complement strand
CGCCATAGACGTTCTCGCCGGCGCGCAGGATCATGTCCTTCACGCGGTCCTCGACATAGACGAAGCCGTCTTCATCCATGCGCCCGATGTCGCCCGAACGCAACCAACCGTCCACGATCGTCTCGGCGGTCGCATCCGGACGGTTCCAATAACCACGGATGAGCATCGGCCCGAAGAACCAGATCTCCCCCGCTTCACCGCGCGGAACCTCCTTCAAGTTCTCGTCGCGCACCTGCACGAGCATCGGCAACACCGCACGACCCGTCGAGGTCGGATGGGTGAGATAGTCGGAACCGGTGATGCCGGGACCGAACGCGTTCGTCTCCGTCATGCCGTAGCCGAGCTGCGGATTGCCGTTCTTGGTCTTTTCGTTCACCTTCGTCACGAGGGATGCGGGCGACGGCGCGCCACCGCCACCGACTGCACGCAAACTCGAGGTGTCGTACTTCGAGAATGCTGGTGAGTTGACGAGGTCCCAGCTCTGCGTCGGCACGCCGACGAAGTTGGTGATCTTCTCGCGTTCGATGATCTCGAGGGCCTTCTCTGCGTCCCACTTGTACATGATCACGAGCTTCAGGCCGACGACGAAGCAGCTCAGCATCACCGGCACGCAACCGGTGACGTGGAAGAGCGGAACGATCAAGATGAACGAAGGCGGCAGATCGGGACCGTCGACGTCCTTCATCTTCACGCCGGCTCCGGCGAGCACGGCGTTGCGAGCGGAGAACGCCATGATCGACGAGATGATCGCGCGGTGTGTCGAGACGGCGCCCTTCGGTCTGCCGGTCGTGCCACTCGTGTAGAGGATGGTGGCGTCGTCGTCGGGATGGATGTCGGCGCCCGGGTGCTTGTCGCCGAGCGGCAGCACCTCTTCCCACTTGTCGACACCTGCGGGCAGTGGCTTGTCGGAGCGCACGACGAGCACCTTCACACCGCGCTTCGTGCAGGATGCCGCGCCGATGTCATAGCGCTGCTGGTCACAGATCAACACGGTTGCGCCCGAGTCCTCGAGGGCGAAGTCCATCTCGTCTTCGGTCCACCACGAGTTCATCGACACGTTGATCGCACCCGAGGAGATGATCGCGGCGAACGACATCACCCACTCCGGATAGTTGCGCATCGCGACCGCGACGCGGTCACCCTTCTTCACGCCATAGGTGTTGACGAGCAAGCTGGCGAGTGCGTCCACGTAGTCCATCGTCTTGGCAAACGTCCAGGTCTCGCCTTCGTAGACGAGGAACGGCTTGTCACCGTGGTTGCGCGCATTGGCGAACACGAGGCCGAGGTGTGGCGGCGAGTTCTTGAAGACCTTCATCTTCACTCCACGCACTTCACCGTCGATCAGCTCGAACATCTGACCAGGTGCGGTCACTGCAAGGTTCGCCTCGTCCCACGTCATTGCCATGTCGTTTTCCCCCGAAAATCGCCTGCCAGCAATCTAGGCGTCACCGTGGAGCTGAGGGGAATTGAACCCCTGGCCTGTACATTGCGAACGTACCGCTCTGCCAACTGAGCTACAGCCCCGAATGCGAATCCAAACCCTATCGGGGCTTGGGAAGGAACTCCCTAGCGACGGCGGAACTGGCTGAGATAGCGCTCGTTGTCGCGCTTCACCCGCATCTGGACGAGCACATAGCAATAGCCGATGAGCACGAGCAGGCTGACGGTGAACGTGTACAAGAAGAACGCATTGCCACCGGTCGTGGCGGCGAGGAAGAGCGACACGACGACGATCCCGAAGAGGCCGACGACGATGTTCTGACGACGCTGGCGCTGCATCTCGACCGCCGAGCGGTACATCGGGGCGCGGTGCGCGCGGGTTCCCTCTGGGCGCACCAAGGCACCGGTCAGGCCACCACCTCGTGGCATCCGAGTCTGCTGGACACGGCGCTGACCCGTGGGCGCGAGTGGACGGACGAGGTTGCGGGGCATGCCACCGGCATTCTCGAGCGAATTGAGCTGACGGCGGAACTGGGTCACGGAGTTCGCCGGCGAACCGTTCAACTTGGCGCGAACGAGCGGCGGGAGCAGTACGGCCATCCAGGCGGCACCGACGATGATCAAGATCAGCTTGCTCATGGGTGAACTGAGTGTATTACGGAATTGCTACAAAAACGACGCTTTGTCCCTCGCCCGCGACCCCTGAAGCCCGCAAAATGGGGCTCCGGTGGGTGTTTCCTAGGACTCGTCCCGCAGGTAGTGGCCCTGGCGCCCACCCGACTTTTCCCACAGGGCGAGCTCCCCGATGACCATGGCCCGGTCGGCGCTCTTGCACATGTCGTAGATCGTCAGGGCCGCCACGGCGCAGGCGTGCAAGGCCTCCATCTCGACACCCGTGCGCTCCACGGTGTCGACCTGGGACTCGATCGCGATGTGGTCGTCGCCGATCTCGAAATTGATGTGCACGGCTCCGACGAGGAGCGGATGGCAGAGCGGGATCATGTCGCTCGTGCGCTTGGCGGCCTGGATACCGGCGATGCGCGCGACGGCGAGCACGTCGCCCTTCTTCACCTCACGGTTGGTGATGGCGCGGGTGGTCTCTGGCTTCATGAACACCTTGCAGCGCGCGATCGCGCGGCGATGCGTCGGCTCCTTGGGCGTGACGTCCACCATGCGCGCACGGCCGAGTGGGTCGAGGTGGGAGAACTCGAGATCACTCATCGTCATCCACCGATCTGGCTCATCGTGCGGCGTGGACGCACGAAGGCGACGTTGCCGATGTTGTGTCCCGCCCACTTCGTGCCGACCGCACGCCGAATCTCGGCGGCGAGCTCATCGTCGGTTGCACCATTGCGCAACAGCGCGCGCAGGTCGAACTCGGTGGTGGCGAAGAGACACGTGCGGAACTGGCCGTCCGCAGTGATGCGCACACGATCGCAGTCTCCACAGAACGGCTTCGTCACCGACGGGATGACACCGATCGTGCCCTTGCCATCGAGGTATCGCCAGCGATCAGCCGGTGCGGCTCCGCGCGCGGGAACCTGCTCGAGTGGATAGACCTCGGCGATCTTGGCCACGATCTCGTCCTGTCCGACCACCTGGGAGAGATCCCACGTGGCTTGCGCGTCGAGTGGCATGAATTCGATGAATCGAACCTCCACTCCGCGCTCGCGACCAAAGGTGGCGAGATCGACGATCTCGTCGTCATTGACGCCGCGCTGCACGACCGCATTCACCTTGACGGGATCGAAGCCGGCGTCGATCGCCGCATCGATGCCATCGAGCACGTGGGCGAGCTCATCGCGACGGGTCATTGCCGTGAAGCGATCCGCGCGCAAGGTGTCGAGGCTGACGTTGATGCGCTTCAGACCAGCCTCGCGCAATTCGTCGGCGATCAATCGAAGCGTCGCACCGTTCGTCGTGATCGCGAGGTCGATCGGCTGGCCGGCTCGGGGCGACGAGGCGTCCTTCGGCACCACGAGTTGTGCGAGTTTGTCGATCAGCACGGGCAGGTGTGCACGCATCGTCGGCTCACCACCGGTGATGCGAATGCCGTCCACGCCGAAGTGGGTGACACAGACCGCAGCCAGGCGGCGCATCTCTTCGTAGGTCAGCACGTCGGCGCGGGGCAGCCACTTCATGCCCTCGGCAGGCATGCAATACGTGCAGCGGAAGTTGCAGCGATCGGTGATCGAGATGCGCAGGTCGCGCACGGTGCGGCCGTACGGGTCGATCAGGTCCACGTCGCAAGCCTACGGCTCGCGCTCACCGGGTCGTTAGTCGATCAACAGCACGTCGACATCGGCGCCAACGGCGAGTCCCGGGCCGTCCGGAACCTCGGCGAGACCGTTGGCGAGCGCGGTGGCGGCAAGTTGGTGGCTGCCCTGCGGACCGGTGTCGCGAACGTGCAGGCGACCGTCCGGGGCGAAACTGCCATGCACACGCACGTAGTGCACCTTCCCGTCGGGCTTGCGTGAAATCGGCGCATCGAGCACCGCGCGAATCTTTGGTCGCAGCAGATCCTGCGTGTGCCCCATCATCTGGCGCAGTGCCGGGCGGGCCATCAACTCATAACTAATGAGTGAAGAAACCGGATTGCCCGGCAGCCCGAAGATCGGGACAGCTCCACCGCTGGCGGTCTTCCACAGACCAAATGCGAACGGCTTGGCGGGCTTGATCGCAAGTTGCATCCAGCGCATCTCGGCGTGACGCGAAAGCACTGCCTTGACGACGTCGAAGTCGCCCATGCTCACACCACCGCTCGTGACGATCGCATCGCAGTTCTCGACTGCGCGCGTGAGCACTTCGACGAGCGTGTCCTCGTCGTCGCGTACGACGCCGAGGTTGTCGACGTCACATCCCGTGTCGCGGATCATCCGCTCGAGCATCGTCAGGTTGCTCTCGCGAATCTGACCGGGCTTGAGTGGGGAACCATCGATGATGAGTTCGTCGCCGGTGGACAACAACGCCACTCGCGCGCGGGCGATCGACTTCACGCGTCGCGCGTTGATGCTCGCAAGCACGCCGATGCCTGCGGCATTCAGCACTTGGCCCGAACGGAACACCGTGGAGCCGGCCACGACGTCGCTCCCCTCGTCGCGAATCGCTCCACCAGGTGGTGCCACTTTCGTCAACTCGACATGGTCGGCATCCACCATCGTCGAGTCCTCCACCATCACGACGGCGTCAACTCCCGATGGAATGACTGCACCGGTCATGATGCGCACTGCCTCACCCGGACCAATCGAGATCTCCGGAGCTGCCCCGGCAGCGAGCGTGCCGACGACGCGCAGACGAGCAGGCACGCTGGCGACGTCCACGCTGCGCACGCCGAAGCCGTCGACTGCGGAGTTGGCGAACGGCGGCACGTTTTCAGAAGCAACGACGTCTTGGGCGAGCACGCGACCGACCATGTCGGGCGCTTCGACGTCGACGACCGGCAACACCCGACAGGCGTCCAACACCAGTGCACGTGCTTCGTCGATGGGGATCATCTCAACAGACGGTACTGCCACCTGTGAGACTTGGGAGATGTCCGCCTACGCATCGTTACCTGCGAGCGGACACCACGCATCGTGGACGACGTGGGACTCCGAACACACCGCCCATGTCGATCTCACCTGGGAGAACGAGGGCTGGACGGCGAACTGTCAGCTGTCACTGGAGCGCGCACAAGTCGTGATCCGGTTGTCAGCGTCGTGGATGGTGCAGCAGTTCATCGTGTTCCGTGACCTCGACGAACCCGACCTGTGGCTCGCCACCGACGGCCACGGACGCTGGGGCGAGATGAACGGCGCGCATCGCACCGAGCTCGACGGATGCGTGGACGTCGACATCCCCGGCATCCCGTTCACGAACGTGATCCCGATCAGGCGACTGCCGCTGCACGTCGGGCACAGCGCGCAACAGAACACGATCTCCGTCGACCTCGAGACACTCGGCGTGACGGTCGTCCCGCAGACGTACACCAAGGTGTCCGCAACGACGTGGCGTTATCACAGCCTCGCGACGGGATCCGACGTTGAAGTGTCGGTCGACGAGTTTGGATTTGTGTTGGACGAACCGGAAGCGTTTCGTCGAACTACTCGATGATCGACTGATAGACGAGGCTGCGCAGGTACGGCCGAATCGGGTGCGTCGTGGACGGTACGAGCTGGGTGAAGAACATCGCGGTCACTTCCTCGACGGGATCGACCCAGAACGCGGTCGAGGCCATTCCTCCCCAGCTGTAGGTGCCGTTCGGACACGCCACCTTGGTCTTCGCCTGGTCGATGACGACCGCGAAGCCGAGACCGAATCCGAGCCCGTTGTAGAAGATCTCGTCCCCGAGCGGTCGACCCCAACTGGAGATGTCGGTGTTGTTCGGCAGATGGTTCATCGTCATCAGGTCGAGCGTCGTCGGTGAGATGATGCGTGCACCGTCGAGTTCACCACCGTTCTCCAACATCTGCAGGAACCGCCAGTAGTCGTACGCCGTCGAGACGAGCCCACCACCACCCGAGAAGTACGTCGGCTTGCGCAACGCGTTCTGTTCGATCGTGGTTCCACGTCGAGCCTTCTGCGTCATCGTGTCGGCGACGTACAACGCAGCCATGCGGTCGTGCTTGGACTCCGGTGCCCAGAACGAGGTGTCGTGCATGCCGAGCGGGGCGAAGATGCGCTCTTCGAAGAATCGATCGAGCGTCATTCCCGACACCACCTCGACGACACGGCCGAGGATGTCGGTTGCCACCGAGTAGTTCCACGAGGTTCCGGGATGGAACACGAGCGGGAGCGCCGCATAGCGATCGCAGATCTGCTCCAAGCTGTCGGCTTGCGGAATTCCGTAGTCGAATCCTGCGCGACGATACATGTCGTCGATCGCGTCGTAATAGTTGAATCCGTACGTGAAGCCCGCAGTGTGCGTGAGCAGGTGCCACACGCGCATCTGTTCGCGCTGAGGCTCGGTGACCGGAGCAAGCGAAGAGCCACCGCGGAAGACCTCGGTCTTGCCGAACGAGGGGATGAACTCGCGGACCTCGTCGGTCAGCTGGAGCTTTCCCTCCTCCACGAGCATCATGCACGCCACCGACGTGATCGGCTTGGTCATCGAATAGATGCGATACATCGTGTCGGCCGTGATCGGGAGCTTGTCCTCGACGTTGCGCATGCCGTAGTGGCTCACGTGCGCGAGTTGTCCGTAGCGAGCAACCGCCACGCTGTAGCCGGGCAGTCTGCCGTCGTCGACGTAGGTGCGGAAGTGATCGTCGATGCGGGCGAGTCGCTCGCTCGACATCCCCACTTCTTCCGGACGAATCGTTGCCGTGATCTGTGCCATCGTCATCTCCCCTCGATGCCTGTGGGCAAGGCTACGCCCATGGCCCTCCGCTATCGAAAGCGGGATTCGAGCCAGGCACGCAGTCGTGGGCCGACGTCGTCGCGTTTCATGGTCAGCTCGATCACGGCCTCCAGCCAACCAAACGGCGTCCCGGTGTCATGGCGTTCGATGTCGCTCACGATGCCCGTCAGCTGACCCTCGAGTGCGCGAGCAAGGAGTGCATCGGTGAGCTGGATCTCGCCGCTTGGCGCAGGCGCGAGAGCATCCAGGACGTCGAACATGCCCGCATCCAACACGTAGCGCCCGATGATGATGATGTCGCTCGGCGCGTCTTCCATTCGTGGCTTTTCCACCACTCCGGTCACCTGCACGATGCCGCGAGCATCGGGGGCTGCGGTCGTCGTCACGCAGCCATAACTCGACACTTCCTCCCGCGGCACGCGCTTCAAACCAACGACACTCGAACTCGTCGCCTGATGTTGGTCGGAGAGTTGCATGAGCAACGAGGAGTCGCCCATGATCTCGTCGGGTAGCAATACTGCAAACGCTTCCCCGCCGACGGCGTCTCGCGCACACGCGATGGCGTGTCCGAGCCCACGGGGTTGGTCCTGGTAGACGACCGACGTGGTGACGGAGGTGCCGATTCGATTCAGTCGCTCCGCAAGTTCCTCGCGACCACTCGCGGCGACCCTGCGCACGACGTCCGATGACGGCACGAGATACTGCTCGAGCCCTGGCTTGGCGACGTTGGAGACGATCACGAGATGCTCGATGCCCGCGCCGATCGCCTCATCCATCACGTACTGCAACGCGGGCGTGTCGAAGATCGGCATCAGTTCCTTGGGAACCGACTTCGTGGCCGGAAGGAACCGTGTCCCGAGCCCGGCGGCCGGGATCACAGCAGTGCGTATCGCCACGAATGCATCCTAGAATTTCCCCACCATGCCGACGTACGTCTACAAATTCCTCGAAACAGGGGAAACCATCGAGGTGCAGCAGGCATTCACCGACGAGCCCTTGACCGAACTCGTCCATCCCGTCGACGGCACGATGAAGGCCGTCAAGAAGGTGTTCACCCCCGTCGGGGTCTCGTTCAAGGGTGGTGGCTTCTACAAGACCGATAGCCGAGGCTCGTCGAGCTCCTCCTCAACGTCGAGCACGACCACGAGCACGACTCCGGCGGCGAGCACGTCGAGTGAGTCGACGAGCACCACCCCTGCCGCCAGCACGACTCCGGCCACCTGATCCCTCCCGCACACACATCGCGGTGTGCAGCTGTTGCCTCCGCGCGTCACCAAGATCCTCTCCCGCGCGTCGGTCGGCATCTCTTCGACGCTGAACGCCGTCGCGCGCTCGCCACGGCTCCAGATGCTCGTCCTCGGATGTGGGGTCACGTTGCTCGCAACTTCGCTCGTTGCCGATCATCGGCGAGTCGAGGCCGAACTCGACGCTTTGGGCGACCAGGTTGAGATCTTCGTCGTCACGAACGAGATCGATGCAGGAGACGCACTCGATCACACCAACGTGATGCAGACGTTCGTCCCGCGACGATTCCGCGTGGCGTCCGCAGTCGATGACGTCGCTGGGCTCGTCGCGACACACTCACTCGTTCCAGGTGACGTCCTCACCACGTCGAACACGAGCGATGGTGACGAGACGATCATCCCGGACGGATGGCGAGGGCTGACGATCGACGCGGGACCGCTTGCCGAACGACTTGCTCCTGGCGCAATCGTCGACGTGATGGCCAACGGCACCTTCCTCGTCGAGGGCGCTCGCGTCATCGACGTCGTCAAAGACTCACGCTCGGTTCTCATCGCCGTGCCGCAGGACCGCGTCGTGGCGGTCGCCGATGCAGCATCGGTCGGACTCGCCGTCCTCGCTATCGCGAACTAGCGAAACGACGTCGCAAGGAGAAGGAGCACACCAACACCGACCACGACTCGATAGATGACGAAGCCGGTGAATCGTCGCGTGCGCAGGATGCGGATCATCGACCACATCGCAAACCAACCCGAGACTCCGGAAGCAACCACCCCGACGACGAGTGCCGCGCCGAGTCCGTCCGGAATTCCATCGCTCACGAGTGAGCCAAGCTGGAAAACGACCGCCGCAGCGATGACCGGAATGCTCATGAGAAAGCTGATGCGAGCAGCGGCGTCCCTGCTGAAGCCGACGACTCGCGCCATCGAGATCGTGATCCCCGATCGCGACGTTCCGGGATTGAGCGCAAGCACCTGGGCACATCCCGTCAACACGGCGTCGCGCAGTCGAAACTCCTCGACGGTGCGTTCACCTGCTCGTCGGTCCGCCCACCACAACACACCACCGAACACGATGAGCGACACCGCGATCGAACCTGCACCGCCGAGTGATTCGGTGATCCAGTCCTGCGCAACGAGACCGACGAGACCCGCTGGGATCGCCGAGGCCACGAACAGCCACGCAGCCTTACCCGTCGTCGACGCGCGCTTCGGACGTCGTAGTGCGCTCACACCGCCGGACACGTACTTTCCGAGATCCCGGCGCATGTAGAACACCACGGCGACGAGCGTGCCAAGGTGCAGCGAAGTATCGAACGCCTTGGCAACGGATTCGTCCGCCAAGTCGTTCCATCCGAACAACCACGGAACGAGCTCGAGGTGTCCACTCGACGAAATCGGGAGGAACTCCGTGAGACCCTGGACGATTCCAAGGACGAGTGCGTGCAGGATGGGCACTGGAGCCTCGGCTATTGACCGCTCATCGTGACGTCACGAATGACGAGCGACAGCCCTGCAGCGCGTGACGGCAACCAATCGACGTCTCCGCCGATCGCGACGATGTCGAGCAGCATCTTCTGCAACGTGCTCGCGATCGTGAACTCACGAACCGGCTCGCCGAGTGCACCGTTGCGAATCATCATCCCCGATGCTCCCGTCGAGAAGTCGCCGGAGATCGGATTGACGCCGCTGTGCAGACCCGACACCATCTGAATCAACACACCGTCATCGACGTCGGCGATCAACTCGGCTTGGGTCTTCGTTCCAGGCACCAGCTGCATCGCGAGACAGCCGACACCTGGCGTCGAGGCAAATCCGCCGCGAGTGGCGTTCCCCGTGCTGACGGTCGACATCCGACGCGCACTGTAGGAGGACTGCACGTACTTCTTCAGCACGCCCCCCTCGATCAAGACATTGCGTCGCGCTGCGAGGCCTTCCCCGTCGATGTCGGTTGCGGTGTATGCGAGCGGATTGGTCGGATCATCGACGAGCGTGATGCGCGGGTCGGCCACCGTGTCGCCAAGTCGATCGGCGAACAGGCTGCGCCCCTTGGCGACGTTCTCACCGTTCAACGTGCTGGACAACACACCGAGGAACTGTGACGTGACGAACGGATCGAGCACCACCGTGGTGCGCTTGCTCGGCGGTTTGGATGCACCGAGGAGTCGTGTCGCGCGTTCGGCGGCTTCTCGCGCGGCGCGAGTCAGATCGAACTCCTTCGGTGAATCACCGACCGAGTAGCCGAATCCGGTCTGGGTCTCTTCTGCGTCGTCGGCAAGCGTCGACACCGAGACATAACAAGAGTTTCCGCGACCACTTTCGCGAATGCCCGTCGTCGTGGAGACGGCTACTTCGCCCCAGCCGTCGTCGTAATTCGATTCCTCGACGCGCACTCGCGAGTCCATTCCAAGGGTCAGACGCTCGAGCTCCTTGGTGAGCGCAATCTTGTCGGGCGTCGGATAGTTGGCGAGTTCTTCGTCCCAGAACTTCTGGGGAATCTGCTCGACGCCATCCGGCGTGGCGAGTCCCGCGAACTCATCGGGGGTTCCGAATGCCACGTTGTCACGTGCATCGGCAAGCACCTCGGCGATCGCCGACGGATCGAGCGTGCCGGCGTAGGCGAAACCCGTTCGACCATCGCGGATGACGCGAATGCCGACGCCTTCGCTCTGTGCGGAGACGAAGTGTTCGACCTCGCCTTCATAGACGCGAATCGCGGTCTCTCCCCCGCGACTGACGTATGCCTCGATCTGCTCACCCGGCTTCGCAGCCGCGACGACGCGATCGGCAATCTCCTGCAGTTCGGGAACGCCGATCGTCATGCGGCGGTTCCACCGATCGTCATCGACTTCACGCGCAGGGTCGGGCAACCATCGCCAACCGGCACGCCCTGGCCGTCCTTGCCACACGTGCCGGGGCCACCCATCGCGAAGTCGTTGCCGAGGAGATCGATGTCCTTCAAGACCTGTGGGCCGTTCCCGATCA
>DAIRSS010000044.1:0-11460 GCA_036804285.1 Ilumatobacteraceae bacterium | reverse complement strand
CGACGTGATCCAGCAAGATCGACGTCGGTGGCTTCGGCATGATCGAACGCACGAACGCTCGCTGCAAACGCAGCGGCGTCACTCCCTCGAGGATGTCGGGCAACAGTTCGGCGAAGCGCTCATCCGGACCACTCCTCCTCGGGAACGACAGCGCGGATCGGTCCATGAGCGACGAAAAGAGTCCCGCAACGTCCTTGAACGTCTTGTGATCCAGGAGCCTCGACAGCAGGAGATCCCGTTGTTCCCACAGGGCAAGCTCTTCGTCGAGATCGACGTTCTCGCGACTCGGCAGGAGCCTGCGGGTCTTCAACTCGACGAGCGTTGCGGCGATCAACAGGAATTCGGTGGCAACTTCGAGGTCAAACTTTTCCATCTTCGAAACCTCGGCAAGGTAGGCCTCGACGATGGTCAGGAGACTGATCTCATGAATGTCGACCTCTTCCTTCAGGATGAGGTGCAAGAGGAGGTCGAAGGGGCCGTCATAAACCGGGGTGGCCACTTCGTACGTCACGGACACATCGTAATCAAGGCAGAAAGCGCGACAAGCCTTCAACTAGCGTGGCGATGTGGCTCGCGTGCTCTCGTGCATCCAACCGACCGGTCAGGTGCATCTCGGCAACTATCTCGGCGCCCTCCGTAATTGGGTGTCTGGTCAACATGCGGGTGACGTTTTCCATGGGATCGTCGATCTCCACGCACTGACGGTCACCGAAACCCCGGGAACCCTCGGCGCAAACACGCTCGACCTCGCAGCCATGCTCTTTGCCGTCGGACTCGATCCGAACGTTGCCACGGTTTTCGTCCAATCACACGTTCCGGAACACACCCAGCTGGGCTGGATCATGGAGTGCACGGTGAGCTTTGGGGAGCTCAGTCGAATGACTCAGTTCAAGGACAAGTCGGCAAAGAAGGAAGCCGACTTCGTCTCCGCTGGACTCTTCACCTACCCCGCGCTCCAAGCCGCAGACATCCTCCTGTACGACGCGCAAGAAGTTCCGGTCGGAGACGATCAACGGCAACACATCGAGATCACTCGCGATATTGCCCTGCGCTTCAATCACCGATTCGGAGAGACCTTCGTCATTCCGAAGGCCGTGACACCCGCAGCTGGTGCGCGAGTGATGGACCTCCTCCACCCGACGAACAAGATGTCGAAATCCACCGACACCGATGCGGGGATCATCTTTTTGACCGACAGCCCAGCAGACATCGAGAAGAAGTTCAAACGTGCGGTGACGGACAGCGACAATGTCGTCGCCTACGACCGCGAAAAGAAGCCGGGAGTCAGCAATCTGCTCGACATCCTGTCAGTGGCTTCGGGGACCCCCGTTGCAACCTTGGTCGGGCAATACACGCAATACGGCAAGCTGAAGACCGAGACCGGCGCGGCAGTCATTGCGATGATCGAACCAATTCGCTCTCGTTATCTCGAACTGAAGAACGACCCCGCAGAACTCTCACGTCTACTCCGAATCGGAGCAGATCGGGCCCAAGCAGTGGCGAGTTCGACGCTTGCACGTGCCTACCGTGCAATCGGACTCGCTCCGCGCTGAGTCCTCACTCGTCGTCGGCGCGGTCGAAGGACACAAAGAATTCCTTGCGCCCCACTCCCGACATCAACGAGATCACGGTCGAACCGACACCCGCTTCCCGCGCGAGTTCAATACCGATCGCTTCGTGCCGTCGATAGGAACGTGCCCGCGCACCGCGCAGGAGTCCGAGCGTTGCCGCGATACGCGAGAACGTCCCGAGCATCGCAACCGACTTCCCAACGTCATGCAACAAGACCGCTGCGGACTCGTCCCGCGTCGCATCGGCGAGTTCCCTTTGAAAGCGCTCGAACACGCGAACACTGTGTCGCTGATCGACGGCTTGCATCTTCGTCCACAACGCGAACTCTGGGTCGGTGAGAACCTGACGAACCACCGAGACGTCTTGAGCACTCGCCCGGTTGTCGACGAAACTGAGCCACGTGCGCCGCACAAGATGTCGAAGCGACGCCATCAGGAACGTCTCGCTCGCGGATGCGACTCGACATACGTTGCAAAGAGGAGATCGTTGTCCACCCGCGTGTAGACCTGGGTGGTGCTCACCGATGCATGACCGAGAAGTTCCTGCACGACGCGCAGGTCCGCCCCGTGACGCAACATGTGAGTTGCACACGAGTGACGCATGACGTGTGGAGAAATGTCCTTCTTGATCCCTGCGATCGAAGCGTATTTGCGCACGATGTTCCACGCTGCCTGACGCGAGATACGACGACCACCACGGCCGAGGAACACGGCGTCGGCGTCCGCTCGAGTTCGCCATTGCTTCGGCGACAGCACGTCTCGCCCACCGAGTGACAACCAATCCTCTAACGCGCGTTTTGCGGGTGCACCGAAGGGCACGATGCGCTCCTTGGACCCCTTGCCAAAGAGTCTCACCACCTGCTCGTCCATGTCGAGATCGGAGAGCGACAGGCCGCACGCCTCGGAGATTCGCGCGCCGGTGGCATAGAGGAACTCCAGCAGAGCTCGATCGCGACGCGAATAGGAATCGTCCCCGGTGCAGGCGGCGAGCAACGCCGCGACCTCGTCCTCTGCAAGGGCCTTCGGAATTCCCGAGGGAACGCTGACCCCATCGATCACGCCGGTCGGGTCGTCTTTGCGCAGATTCTCTTGAACCGCGAACTTGAAGAACGTCCTACACGCCGCCAGTTGACGCGCAACGGTCTTTGCGGCCAACTGTGCCTTCTTGAGCGATGCGACGAAGGACTCCAAGTCCGACGCTTCACAGTCTTCGACCGACTTATCGGACTTGCCGAGAAATGCAGTCAGTCCGTCGAGGTCGCGCCGATACGCCTCGACCGTTCGTGGAGATCGTCCCTGCTCGATCGACAGCCACGTGAGGAACATCTCCACCCAGGGATGGGGGTTCGTCGACACTCAGACCCCCAACAAGCGGGCAACACGGAGGATTCCGATGACCGCAAGCGAATTGTCCAATTCACCCGATTCGATCATGGTCAATGCGTCGCGCAGCGGAACGTGGTGCACCGTCATTGCCACTTCCTCCGGACCGTGACGGTCGATGGCGACAGGACTGAGACTCCTCGCCCAGAACAACGATCCATAGGCATTGGAGATACCCGACGCTTGTCGGACGCCTCCGAGTTCGCGCCACTCGGAAGCCACGAGCCCCGCCTCCTCCTTGAGTTCGCGCTCGGCGGTGAGTCGCGGTGGTTCCCCCTCCACGTCGCACATTCCTGCAGGAATCTCCCAGCACCACTTTCGAACAGAAGCTCTGAACTGGCGCACGAGCACCACGTTGCAATCCGGCAGATCGGTATCCGTGGCGACGACCGCAACTGCCCCTGGTGTCGTGAGAAGGGTTCTCGCGAACGTCTCGCCCCCCTCTCCCTCAAAGTGATCAGTGACGAGAGACCAGACACCCCACTCGTGAACGATGCGACGTTTCAGGAAACGAAAGATCTCGTTGGTCACGAGGCGACGCTGTGATCTGCCTCGACAGACTGTGGCGCCATGGAGCGACCCAACTTCGATCGATACGCAAGCGATGCCCCGATCAACTCACGGAACAACGGATGCGGACGATCCGGTCGGCTCTTGAACTCGGGGTGCGCCTGAGTGCCAACCCAGAACGGGTGATCCTTCAACTCGATGAACTCGACGAGCCGTCGATCAGGTGACGTGCCACTGCAGATGAAGCCTTCGGCCTCGAACCGCGACTTGTAGTTGCCGTTGAACTCATAGCGATGGCGGTGGCGCTCACTGACCACCGGTTCGCCGTACGCCTCAGCGACCTTCGTGCCGGGCTCCAGGACCGCGTAGTACGCCCCAAGTCGCATCGTGCCGCCCTTGTCGGTGACATCTCGCTGGTCGTTCATGATGTCGATCACCGGATATGGAGTGGCGAGATCGAATTCAGTCGAGTGTGCGTTCTCCATGCCGAGCACGTGACGCGCGAATTCGATCGTCATGACCTGCATGCCGAGGCACAGGCCGAGACACGGAACTCCAGCTTCTCGCGCATACTCCGCTGCCCGGATCTTGCCCTCGACTCCGCGCAGACCGAATCCACCTGGGATGACGATGCCGTCGAGCGACTTCATCTTTTCGTCGGCGAGGAGACCTTCGACTTCCTCCGCCTGAATCCAGACGATCTCAACCCGCGCGCCGTGATGGAAACCCGCGTGCTTGAGACTCTCGACGACCGAGAGGTAGGCATCGTGCAACTCGGTGTACTTCCCGATCAGGCCGATCTTGACTGGCGCGACCGAAGCTTCGACACGTGCGACGAGTGCACGCCATGGGGTCAAGTCAAGCTCGGTGTCGAGGCGCAACAACGAGCAAATCTGGGTGTCGAGTCCCTCGTCGTGAAGGATCAACGGAAGTTCGTAGATGTTCTTCGCATCGGCGGCGTTGATCACGTTCTTTGCCTCAACGTCACACTGGTTCGAGATCTTTCGCTTCAACTGGTCACTGATCGGTTCGTCGCTTCGGCACACGATGATGTCGGGCTGGATGCCGCGAGAACGAAGCTCCGTGACGCTGTGCTGAGTCGGTTTGGTCTTCTGTTCCCCGCTCGGTCCGATGAACGGCACCAACGTCACATGGACGTAGCAAACATTGTCGCGGCCGACTTCGTTCTTGAACTGACGAACCGCCTCGAGGAACGGAAGGATCTCGATGTCACCAACGGTTCCACCGATCTCGGTGATGACGACGTCCACATCGTCGGTGGCCAGGCGCTGAATACGGCGCTTGATCTCATCGGTGACGTGCGGGATGACCTGAACGGTCCGACCCAGGTAATCACCACGTCGTTCCGCGGCAAGCACCGCCTGATAGATGCTCCCTGTCGTTGCGTTCGACGCACGCGAGAGGTTCTCGTCGATGAAGCGTTCGTAGTGGCCGAGGTCGAGGTCCGTCTCGCCACCGTCATCGGTGACGAAGACCTCTCCATGTTCGAAGGGATTCATGGTGCCCGGATCGACGTTGATGTACGGATCGAGCTTTTGCATCGTGACGCGCAGACCGCGCATCTTCAAGAGTCTGCCGAGGGAGGAAGCTGTGAGTCCTTTGCCGAGCGAGCTTGCCACTCCGCCAGTCACGAACACATGCTTTGGCACCCGCTACTCCCGTCTTGAACCAAGTCTCAACGACCTGTTGTCTGATGACGGGAGATAAGCATACCCGCGGGACGGGCTACGACCGAACAGACCCCTTCTTGGCAGGCTTCCCACTCGCGAGGAGTTCCTCGGCGTGGGCGACCGCAGCCTTCTCTGCTCCACCCGAGAGCATGCGGGCGACCTCGTGGACTCGAGCCGTACCCTCGAGCGCACGAGCCGTAGCCACGGTGACTCCGGACTGCACCGACTTCGCCACGTGAATATGGGTGGACGCACGCGCCGCCACTTGGGCCAAGTGGGTGACGACGAGAACCTGGCGCCGCTTTCCGAGCTCGGCCAACGCAGATGCGACCGCAACGGCTGCTTCCCCGCCGATCCCTGCGTCAACTTCGTCGAACACGACACACTCTGGCCCAGATCCGAGGACCAGCCTGAGCGACAACATGGTTCGGGCGAGCTCACCACCTGAAGCCACCTTGTTGAGCGGAAGTGGTGGACTTCCGGGATTGGCCGCGATCGTGAACAGCACTCGCTCCCCAGCCTCACCGTCGACTTCGACGCCAACGACCACGTGTGGCATCGCCAAGGTGCGCAACACCTTCTGGACGTCCCGAGCGAGTCGCGGTGCCGCTTCACGGCGCTTTTCCAACACCCGAGATTGGGCAACCTGCAACGCCTGGAGCGCCTTTTGCCGATCGACGTCCAACGTCGCCGCGCGAGCCTCGAGCGACTCAAGCTCTTCGAGGCGGCGACGAGCTTCGTCGCCGTATGCAATGACGTCTCCAATGGCCTCGCCGTACTTCCGCCGTAGGTCGACCAGAAGTTGACGACGAACGCGAATCTCCTCCAGTCGTGTCGGGTCCTCATCAATCGACTCTGCGGTATCGCGGAGCTGGGCGGCGACGTCCTGCAGTTCCATCTGCACTGCCCGTAGCCGTTCGACGAATGGAGAAAGCGAGTCCCGGTGCCCAAGGGCGGAGATTGCCTGCCCCAACAGGTCTGCAATGCCGTCGTCATCTCCGATCAGCGACGTTGCGAGGTGCATCGCCTCCTTGTTCCCGGAAATGTCCGCCAGCAGATCCTCTTCGGACGACAGGTCGTCGTCTTCGGATTCCGAGGTGAGTCCAGCTTCAGTAATTTCGCGTACTTGAAATCGCAACAGATCGATCTCGCGTGCGCGGGCCCGTTCGTCTCCACCGAGTGTCGCAAGGAGGGCATCCAATTGGGTGAGCTGCTCGCGAGCTGCGCGCAGTTCGGTGAGGTCGACACCTGCGAACTCATCCAGAGCCTCGCGTTGGGCTTGGACGGACAGCAACCCTTGCTGATCGTGCTGCCCGTGCATGTCGACGAGCGCACCGCCAAGTTCCTCGAGCTGTCCGACGGTCGCCAACCGACCGTTGACGTACGCCCGTGACCTGCCGTCCTTCGGTACGACTCGAGCAAGGATCAACTCGTCGTCGCCCGTGACGAATCGGCCCTCCACCCTTGCCTCGTCACAGCCAGTTCGCACGACCGTCGCGTCTGCTCGCGAGCCGACGAGGAGCGAGATGGCCTCGACGATCATGGTCTTACCGGCACCGGTTTCACCGGTCACGGTGGTCAACCCAGGGCCAAGGTCGATGCGGACATCTTCGATCACACCGAGGTTCTCGATGTGGAGTTCAACCAGCACTATTCGTCACCAAGCCCGAACTTCTGACGCACGATCTGATGGAACTTGGGAGGTGTCACGCGAACGAAGTACGCCTGAGCGTTGTCGGGAGCAAATGACACCGTGTCGCCCTGCGTGAGACTGGCGACACGACGACCATCGATCGCAACGTCTACCGGTCGGGTTCCCACAACCCTGATGTGTACTTTTTCCTCGGGGTCGAGCACGAGGGACCGATCGAACAACATGTGGGGCGAGACCGGTGTGATGAGCAGGGCCCTGTGTCGGGGCGAGACCACTGGACCGCGTGCAGACATCGAATAGGCCGTGCTCCCGGTTGGGGACGCGACGATCACACCGTCGGCCGAGTATTGGGCGAACTCGAACCCGTTGATGTCCACGTCAAGCCAGATGGTGTGACCGCTCTGCTGCTTCTCCAGCACCACTTCGTTCAGTGCTCGCCACGTCGTTTGCGGCCCGCCGTTCGCCGGCGTCAAGGTGGCGCGCACCATCATTCGCGAATCGATCTCGAAATCCTTGCCCTCTTTCCCTGAGATCCAGCGATCGAGCGTCGCCAAACACTGAGCGGGTTCGACTTCCGTCAGGTAGCCCAAGGTCCCGACATTGACGCCCAGTACTGGCACAGCGGCCCCGTCCAACTCGTGAACAGCACGCAACACCGTTCCGTCACCGCCGAGCGACAACACGAGGTCAGCTTCCGCCGCCGCACGATCGCTCGCCAGATCGCTCCACCCGAGTGCATTCGCATCCTGAGAGGCCATCCACACCTCATGGCGACCAGCCTTTGACCACGCCACGATCTCGGCAATCAGCCCCCTAATCTCCGAGCGGGTCTGGTGAGCAACCAGAAAGATCTTGGTCATTTCCTCATCCTAAAGTGTGCGAGAAACTCAGTATTGCCGCTGGCACCGGTGATTGGAGACTCGATTACGCCGAGACAGTCACACCCGCTCACGGCAAAGGCCGTCTTCACCTCCTCGACGACGCGGCTCCGGATCTCGGGCGACGCAATGATCCCAGCCCCGCGGTCGGCCTCCTCCTTGGACGCCTCGAACTGCGGCTTGATCAGTACGACGAGGTCTCCGTCAGGCGCCATCGACGAAACAAGCGCTTGGGCGAGTCGCGCAACGGAGATGAACGACACGTCCACCACGATGACATCCAGAACTGGTGGCACTCCCCGCGACGCCTTTATCGCTGAATCTCCGAGACCACGTGCGTTGAACTCATCGACAATCACCACTTGAGGATGTGCTTGCAAGCGCTCGTGGAGCTGTGTCTTGCCGACATCGAGTGAATACACGATCTTTGCTCCCGCCTGCAGTGCGCAATCCGTGAAACCTCCGGTTGACGCTCCGACGTCGAGCACGCTCCTGTCGGTCAACGAAATCGCAAAGTGCTCCAGTGCGGCGGCGAGCTTGAATCCACCACGAGACACGAATCGTTCACTCTCGGTGACGACAATCGAGTCACCCAGGGCCACAAGTCGCGAGGGGTTGTCGACGACTGCACCCTGCACTAAAACGAGGCGACGATCGATCAGTTCACGTGCCGTGGTTTCATCAGTTGCCAAGCCCAGCGCAATCATGCGCGCCACGACGGGCACGCGGGACTGCTTGGTCATTGCGGCGACCGAAGGATGTGTTCCACGGCCATCGCGAGGTCATCTGCGACGATCGATGCACCATCTTCGGGTCGCGATTCGCGGACCACCCCAGACATCACGTGAGCGAATCGACACCCGACACGGCGAGCAAACAATCCGTCCGTTGACGACCGATCACCGATCATCCAGGCGCTCGAGAGATCCTCGACACCACTCACCGTGCGGACGAGATTCGCCATCGCTTCGTGGGGCTTTCCTGCGATCGTCGGCGTCACACCAGATGCGGTCGCAACCGCGGCGAGAATCGAGCCGCCACCTGGAATCAAGCCTTTCGGCGTGGGATAGGTGGCATCGTCGTTCGTCGCAATCAAGCGCGCTCCATTGCGAACAGCCGCAGACAGTCGCGTCAGTCCCTTGTAGTCGAACGTCGAGTGGTAGCCGACCACCACGGTGTCGATGTCATGAGTGCTCAACGCCTTGTCGGAGTCCGACTCGCCGACCACGATGGCTCCACTCGATTCGATCGCCTCTCGGACACCCGGGCCTCCACCCATCAACACGTTTTCGCCGGCCTTCAACAAGGACCCTGCAGCCTGTGAACTGGTGATGACATCGCCGACAGCTGATATTCCGATCGACGCGAGGGCTTCCTCCTGCTCTCGCACCGTCGAGTACGAATTGTTGGTAACGAAGATGACCCGGTGCCCTGCGTCACGCAAGCGAGCGATCGCATCGACGGACCCCGCAATCGGTTCATGGAGAAGCCAGACGACGCCGTCGATGTCGCACAAAATTGGGGGGCGCAATGGCACACTGTAATTGTGCCTCGCTTTGAACCCTTTCGTGCGACCCGATACGCGGACTCTGCTCGTCTCTCGACCTTGAGCAGCCCTCCATACGACGTCATTAGCGACACGGAGCGCACGCGTTACGCGTCGATGGATGAGCACAACATCGTCCACGTCGACATGCCACTTTCAGACGGCACGGTTGATCCTTATCACGAGGCAGCGCGCAGGATCGCCGAGTGGAAGAACTCCGGGGTGTTCGTCACCGATGCTGCGAGGAGCTACAGCCTGTATCGAATGTCGTTCGTCGACCCAACGGGTACTCAACGCCAGACCGTTGGGGTCGTTGGGGCGCTCGAGGTTGTCGACGAGGGTGCGGGAGGCGTTCTTCCCCACGAACGAACGACGCCCAAGGCCAAGACCGATCGTCTCGAACTCACTCGTGCCACAGAGATGAATCTCTCCCCTGTGTGGGGACTCTCACTCGCCCAGAACATGACCGCCGCGTTGGTCGACACCGGCGAACAGGTTGGTTCGTTCACGGACGAGAACTCGGTGACCCACTCGATCGAACGCATCTCCGACCCGGAGCGGATTGCGCACATCGAGTCGATCGTCTCTAGTGCCCCCATCGTCATCGCAGACGGACACCATCGCTACGCCATTAGCCGTACCTATCGAGATGAGATTCGCGCAGCACGGGCAAGCAACACCACTGGCGCCGAATTGACGATGACGTACGTCAATGAGCTGGTGCAGGAGCAACTGAGCGTCGCTGCGATTCATCGTTTCTACAGCGACGTAACCGCCGACTCGCTCCTCGAGGCGCTCTCCAAGTGCTTCGACCTGAGTGATGCGCCGCCCCCCGACGACAAGACCCTGTCCCGCATGAACTCCTTCGGATGCTTGTACTTCATCGACAACACCGGTCGGGCGTACTGGCTCACACCAAAAGCCTCTTCTTTCCCGGGTGTTCGCGATCTCGACAGTGCTCGTCTCGAGCATGCCCTCTCAGGAACGTCGCACACGGTTTCTTATCAACACGGTCAACACGAAGCGGTCGAGCAATTGAAGACACCGGGTTGTGTGGCGACCATCTTGATTCGCCCCGTCAGCGTCGCCGAAATTCAGCGCACTGCGAATGAAGGTCTGCTCATGCCACCAAAGTCGACGTTCTTCACGCCGAAATTGCAGACGGGGCTCGTGATGCGGGAGATCTTCGCGAATTAAACGCCGAGCTCGGCCAGTCGAGCGTCGACGTCTGCAAAACCCTTGTCCTGCCTGGAGATCTTCGTGAACCATTCACGAGCTTTGATCACGTCGCCTGAGCGGTCATAGAGGTCGGCAAGCACGTACCACTCGCGCAGGTGGTGTTCGCGGACCTTCGCAGGATCTTTGCGAACCTGCTCCATCACGCGAACTGCAGCTTGCAAATCACCCTTGTCGGCGAGAGCACCCGCCGCCACAATTCGACCCTCTGCAACGATCGCTGCGTCCGGCGACGATTCCTTCAGCTCTTTCCACAATTCGTCAACCTTGTCGTATCGCTTGAGTGCGCGATAGCAGTCCGCCAGCATCGGATGATTCAGCGTCGAACCACCCGACAAGCCTCGTGCAATCTCGAGATGCTCGGCAGCATCCCTCCACGAACCAGTCCGATACAAGGACAATCCTGCAATCTCGTGGATGAACTCCACACCCTCGCACTCCCTCGTCACAGGAACGACGATGCGACGTGCCTCTGCATAACGGCCCTTTTCGAATGCATCCAGAGCAAGCGCCACGCGTTCGACGACTCGTTTCGACGATGTTTCGCCGACGATCGATCGGATTCTCTTCCCACAACGCTCATCGACGAAGTTGATCGATGTTGCCGACGCGCGTCGTTCATCATGACTCAGACGAATCTCTCGACTCGGCTCGCCGCCGGAACGCGTGCGACCCCGCTTCTTCGTCGAACCTTCGTCGACCCAACGCTCGACCGTATTGGTGTTCTCGCGCGGACGATCTCGATCTACGCCCCGACCGCCGCCACGGTAACGAACTTCATCGGCCTTCTGCTGTGCTGCAGTCCGCGGACGAGATGGACGAGCCGGACGATCATCATCACGACGCGGGCGCGACGGACGCGCATCATCCCGACGGAAACGCGGACGGTCATCATCACGACGCGGACGAGCCGGACGATCATCATCACGACGCGGGCGCGACGGACGCGCATCATCCCGACGGAAACGCGGACGGTCATCATCACGACGCG
>DAIRSS010000043.1:0-11505 GCA_036804285.1 Ilumatobacteraceae bacterium | reverse complement strand
ACCACCACCTGGTTCATGAATCTCTTCGAGCACGAGGTTGCTCCCGCGTCGCACCGACTCACCGCCGTAGTGAAACGCGAGTCCGATGAAGAGTCCTGCAACTGGCAGGAGATAGATGATCCAGTCGTTGTCGAGACGAGTGTCGTTGCTCCAGGACAACACCTTCAGAAAGAGGTAGGAGACACCGCCACCAAGTGCCCCGACGCCAATTCCGGCGGCGAGTGAGAGCGCGAGGTCTTTAGACCGTGCGAACAACGAGTGCATCGCCCTGGCCGCCGCCACCGCACAGCGCGGCTGCACCAGTGCCGCCACCACGACGGCGAAGTTCATACAGCAGCGTCAAGGCAAGTCGGTTGCCGCTCATGCCGATCGGGTGACCGAGCGCAATGGCTCCACCGTTCACGTTGACGATCTCATCGCTGATGCCGAGTTCTTTCATCGAGGCGATTCCCACGGCGGCAAAAGCCTCATTGATCTCGAACAAGTTGACATCCTTCACTGACAAACCAGCCTTGCCGAGCGCCTGCATGATGCTGCGACTCGGCTGGTGGAGGAGAGATGCGGAGTCTGGTCCTGCAACCATGCCGTACGAGACGAATTGACCGAGCGGTGTTGCGCCACACGCGTCGAGCGCCTTCTTCGACATCAACACGACTGCAGAACCTGCGTCACTGATCTGGCTCGCGTTGCCTGCGGTGATCGTGCCTGCCTTGTCGAAGGCTGGCTTCAAGCCTGCGAGCGACTCCATCGTCGTGGACGCACGCACGCCTTCATCGGTGTCGACGATGACGGGGTCTCCCTTGCGCTGCGGAATCGCGACGGGGACGATCTCTTCGGCGAGACGACCCGCAGCGATGGCCGCTGCCGCACGCTGGTTGCTCTTCATCGCGAGGTCGTCTTGTGCTTCGCGCGAGATGTTGCCTGCGGCGTAACGCTCGGTGCCGAGACCCATCAGGCATGCATCGAAGGCGCACCACAAACCGTCACGCTGGATCGCATCGAGAAGTTGCGTGTCGCCGAAGCGGAAGCCACCACGCGCACCCGGTGCGATGTATGGCGCATTCGTCATCGACTCCATGCCGCCTGCAACGACAATGTCGGCATCACCGTTGGCGATCATCTGGTCTGCGAGATAGATCGCATTCAGACCGGAGAGGCACACCTTGTTCACGTTCACGCTGGGCACGTTCATCGGAATGCCTGCGTTCACTGCAGCTTGGCGTGAGGGGACCTGGCCCTGACCAGCCATCAATACCTGTCCCATGATCACGTGGTCCACCTGGTCGGGTCGCACGCCAGCTCGCTTGAGCGCTTCGGCGATGGCGAAGCCCCCGAGGTCTGCGGCGCTGAACGAGGCGAGTGCCCCGCTCATCTTTCCGATCGGTGTACGGGCTCCAGCAACGATGTATGAACCAGGCATGGACTAGAGCGTACGCCCCGAACATCGGTACTGTTTCTCTATGCGACACATCCTCGACGCCATTGAAGCCCGCGCCGACTCGGCGGCATTCGCCGCTCTGAAGATCCCCGAGTCCTATCGCGCAGCCGTGGTCTTGAAGTCCGAGCAGGACACGTTCAAGGGTGTGCCGAGCAATCAGAAGGACCCACGCAAGACCGTCCACATCCAGGACGTGCCAGTTCCCGAGATCGCCCCCGATGAGGTGCTCATCGCCGTGATGGCGAGCAGCATCAACTTCAACACGGTGTGGAGCAGCATCTTCGAGCCGGTGAGCACCTTCGGCTCGCTCGCCCGCCTCGCTCGCGAAAGCGAGTGGGCCAAGCGCCACGATCGTGACTATCAGGTCATGGGCAGCGATGCCTCCGGAGTGGTGTTGCGCGTTGGCTCAGCAGTCCGAAACTGGAAGCCAGGAGATCGCATCACGGTGCACTGCAACCACGTGGACGACCAGGACCCGACGTCGCACGACGACTCGATGCTCGGCAGCAACCAGCGCATCTGGGGATACGAGACGAACTTCGGCGGGCTCGCCGACCTCTCTGTCGTCAAGGCCAACCAGTTGATGCCGAAGCCCGAGCACTTGTCGTGGGAGGAGGCCGCAGTGAATGCGCTGTGTAACTCCACCAGTTATCGCATGCTCGTGTCGCCGAACGGCGCACACATGAAGCAGGGTGACGTGGTCTTGATCTGGGGAGCAACTGGTGGCATTGGCGCATACGCCACGCAGTACGTCCTCAACGGTGGCGGTATCCCAGTCGGCGTCGTCAGCTCGCCAGACAAGGCGAAGATCCTCCGTGAGATGGGCTGCGAGGCCGTCATCGACCGCAGCGCGGCGGGCTACAAGTTCTGGAACGACGACAACACTCACAACGAGGCAGAGTGGCGTCGCTTCGGCGGCGACATCCGCGCGCTCGTCGGCGAGGATCCGGACATCGTCTTCGAGCATCCGGGTCGCTCGACGTTCGGTGCGTCGATGTACGTCGTCAAGAAGGGTGGCACCGTCGTCACGTGTGCGGCCACGAGCGGATACATGCTCGAATTCGACAACCGCTACTTCTGGATGCGCCTGAAGAACCTCGTCGGTTCGCACTTCGCCAATTATCGCGAAGCATGGGAGGCCAACCGCCTGATCAGCAAGGGCATGATTCACCCCGTGCTCTCGCAAGTGTTCGATCTTGCAGATACCGGCGAGGCCGCGTATCAGGTGCACAAGAACATGCACGAGGGAAAGATCGGTGTGCTCTGCCTTGCTCCGAAGGAGGGCATGGGCGTCACCAATCCCGAACTGCGCGCCAAGGTTGGCGAGAAGAACCTCACCCTGTTCCGTCGCAAATAGGAGGAATCATGTTGCTCACTGAAATCGATCACGTCGCCATCGCCGTCAACGACCTCGAAGCAGCAATCGACTATTACAAACGAGCCTTTGGGGCAACGGTCGACCACCGCGAACGCGTGGAGTCGGACGGCGTCGAGGAAGCACTCCTCAAGGTGGCAGAGAGTTACATCCAGTTGCTCACTCCAACCCGCCCAGACTCTCCAGTGGCGAAGTCGTTGGAGAAGCGGGGCGAGGGTCTGCACCACATTGGTTACCGCGTGGATGATTGCGCCAAAGCGCTCGAGGCAATGGTTGCCGCTGGTGCGACGCCACTCGACAAGGCACCTCGACCGGGAAGTCGTGGCACCACCGTTGCTTTTATCCATCCCAAGGGAAGCTTCGGCACCCTGATCGAACTCGTCCAGGAGTAGTCATTTCACCTCTCGAGTGGTGTGCCGGCATTCTTGTCGGCGCCCTCATCGGAACGTCCAGCGCTCGGCGCACGCGTCGCGTGTTGCGCGACATGGGCTCGATCGTGCGTACGTCGCGGACGCTCTTCCTTATCGCTGGTCTCGCACTAGGTCTTGCGCTCGCGCAGCGCTTCGGTGCGACGCTTCAATTCCTCGCGTTTTGCGGACTTGCGAGCATGGGGCTCGAGCACGTCGTGGTCGATCGCGCAACACACCGCCTGGCCCGCGCAACCACGATGCGAGCTGGGTTCTTCGGATTCGTGCTCTTGTCGATCGATTCGCTCTCCGATGCACGTCCCGGTCGCATCGCGGTCATGGTTGGGTCCGCACTCCTGACCGCACTCGCACTCGCGGCACTCTCTGCGGTGTCGAGAAACGGACTCGGTCGTGGTGACGTGCGTCTTGCCAGTGTGTTGGTGCTCCATCTCGCCTCGATCGGTGCGCTCGCCGCACTGCGTGGTGTGCTTCTCGCGTTCGTTGTTGGAGGAGTCGTGGCCGCAGTGATGATGCTCTTGCGCCGTGCCACTCGAACCTCGACCTTTGCCTTTGGCCCGTATCTCGTCGTCGCAGCATTCGTAGTCGTGCTCGTGCCCGCGCTCGGTCGCTAGGGTCACGACATGCAGGTTCACCTCGTTGATGGCACGTACGAGCTGTACCGCCAGCACTTCGGTCAAGCCGTTCGCCACAGCAAACCCGCGCCGTTCTCGGCGACGATCGGTGTGCTGAATTCGACGATCCAGTTGCTCGCTGACGGAGCGACACACGTGGGGATTGCGATGGATCACACGATCGAGAGCTTCCGCAATGAGCTCTACGACGGTTACAAGACGAGTGAGGGAATGGAACCAGAGATTCTCGAGCAGATTCCGGTCGTAGCCGATGCACTTGAAGCTTTGGGTTTCGTCGTGTGGCGCATGGAGCGGTTCGAAGCCGACGATGCTCTCGCATCTGCAGCGACAGTCGCATGCGAGGACCGCACCGTGCACAAGGTGTTCATCTTGTCGCCTGACAAGGATCTTGCCCAGTGCGTGGAGGGAAAGCGTGTCGTGCAGATGGATCGCCGCAACGGCACCATCACCGATGAGCAGGGTGTCGTCGAGAAGTTCGGCATTGGTCCAGCATCGATCCCCGACTACCTCGGTCTCGTTGGTGACACTTCGGATGGTTTTCCAGGACTGTCGGGGTGGGGACCCAAGAGCGCGAGCACGGTGCTTGCTCGATATCGCACGATCGAGGAGATTCCGGATTCACACGTGCAATGGCAGGCCGACGGTGTCACCGTGCGAGGCGCGGAGAAGCTTGCGACGACACTCGCGGGGAATCGGACCGATGCCCAGTTGTTCAAGACGCTTGCGACACTCGTTCGTGACGTCGAAGTCGGTGATGTCGCAAGCTGGAAGTGGTCCGGGGCAAGAGGCGATGTCGAGTCCGTCCTCGAGCGATGCGGTGCGACGTCAGTGTTGGATCGCCTCCGCCGACTGAAGTGACGGCCAGGTGGTCTGCGGCACTCGGATGTTTCCGATGAAGGCTGCTGCCTTCCGGCCCTGACCTGATTCTCGGGCATCCGTTGCACAGGACCCGACCGTCACCTCACTCGACGGAGACGCAGTCGCAACGCTACCGCCACGATGTGGGGCGACGCTCGCCGATAGCCTCAACGCGGAATTGGTGCGCAACTGCGTCATCCTTGGAGGGGTGCGAGAGCGGCCGAATCGGCACGCTTGGAAAGCGTGTGAGGTGCAAGCCTCCGTGGGTTCGAATCCCACCCCCTCCGCCATGGTCACGTCGATCGAACTCGAGGCGATGGATCTCGCCTTGGGACTTGCACGCGAAGCATTCAACGTTGGAGAGGTTCCAGTTGGTGCAGTCGTGCTGCGAAATGAGGCGGTGATTGCGAAACGTCGTAATGAGCGCGAACAGACGAACGATCCCACCGCTCATGCTGAGGTCCTCGCACTGCGTGACGCTGCACAAGTAGTCGGCTCGTGGAACTTGAGTGGGTGCACACTCGTGGTCACGCTTGAGCCGTGTCCGATGTGTGCAGGAGCAATCCTCAACTCGCGAGTAAGACGGTTGGTGTTTGGTGCAGCTGATCCGAAGGCTGGATCAACCGGAACGCTCTACAACCTGATGTCTGATCCTCGCTTGAACCACGAGGTCGACGTTGAGCACGGATGCCGTGCTCAGGAGTCGCGTGACCTACTCATGGAGTTCTTCGCTCACAAACGCTGACGAATATTTCGCCGATAGCCTTCCCAAACGGAAGGGTGCCAGAGCGGACGAATGGAACGGTCTCGAAAACCGTCAGGGGTGCAAGCCTCTCGGGGGTTCAAATCCCCCCCCTTCCGCCATGAGACCGCCTAGCGGCGGCGAGCGAGCCGGAAACGGATCGTGTGTCCCAGGATCTGCAGGCCGTACTTCACGCTGTTGACGTGTGAGATCTCCTCGCCATAGAAGGTGGGGATCTCAATCTCGGCGATCCGTTGGCGTGTCGCCACCATCTGCAGAATGATCTGGGTGTCGAAGTCGAATTCGTCGGAGTTGTTCAGAAAGTTGACACCGCGAAGCGAAGAAACTCGATAGGCCCGGTAGCCCGAGTGCCACTCGGAGAGTGATGTGCCGACGAGCCAGTTCTGGACGGTCGTCAGGCAGATGTTGCCGACATATTTATAGAGCGGCATTCCACCCTTGCGAGCGCTACGGCGATTGAGCATGCGCGAGCCGAACACCACATCTGCAGACTCGTTGACGAGCGGAGCAGCGATCCGGGGGAGTTCCTCTGGTGCGTACTGACCATCTCCATGGAGGAGGATCACGATGTCGACGTCGTGGTCGATTGCCCACTGATAGCCGAACTTCTGGTTTCCCCCATACCCACGGTTGATCGGGTGAGTGACGACGGTGATGGGAAGGCTGGATCGCACCATGTATTCGTTGACGACCGCAGTCGTGGCGTCCGTGCTGGCGTCATCGCAGACGAGGACGGTCGAAATCTCTGGAATGAACGACTCAGGGATTCGATCGAGTACGGCCTTGAGGGTGTCTTGTGCGTTGTAAGCAACGACGAGGACCGCAATCTTCGGTTTCATCGTCAGTCCCACGCCACGTTGATGTCATCGGAGCACAGTCCAACGTCGTAGACGGTGCCGATTGGGTCTTCGTACACAATTGGCGCAGTCGTTGGTCGGTTGTCTTGCACCTGGAAGTCGTTGTAGTACACCGCATACCGACGTTCGCATGGCGTGGGCCACGGGTCATTCACTTGCCAGGGCGTGTAGATCGGCCACGTGTCAGCCGAGAGGAACAACATCTGTGGCGCATTGCTGTAGAGCGCACTGTCATCATCAAGCGTGCGAACGAACTTGTGCAGGTCGAGATTCCTGCTGACCGCACCGGACAAATGCCGTTGGTCGGTTCCAAACCGGGCTGCGTCCCGCAAGGCAATCACACCATGCACTGCGACTAACGCAACCGACCCAGCTATGGCAAGTGGAACCAGTTGCTTTCGAGTGCGGACCAAGTCTTCGAGCAACAGTGTGGTGATGATGACGAGTGATGGAAGCAGCGGAACCATCATTCGAGTGTCGAGACGGCCCAATTCGAAATGGACGAACCGATACGCAGAAAAGATCGTGTACGCGAGTACAAGCCCGAGGTTCACCAAGAGGACGAGGTCACGCGTGGAGAGTTTGAGGCGTGATCGGATCGAAACACCGATGATTCGTATGACCGCAGCAACCACGATCAAGAAGGCAAGAATTGCACCGACTTGTGCAGTTATTGGATAGTCAGTGACACGCTCGTAGATCACCGAGTCGAACGGCTGTGCGGTGATGAAAGTGCCGTAGGTCCCGAATGCGTGCGTGAGGGTTTCCCAAAAAGAACCGCCACCCGGCTGGCGTGCCCCGGTGAGGGTGCCATCGATGCGGTGATTACGAGCGAGCCACCACGACATCGGAACGATTGAGACGGCAAGCGTGATGGCGTGAAACAGGATGCTGCGGATCCAACCGCGAATCTTGGCGTCGGCGAGGACCGCGACGACGATGATCGGAGCAATGAAGATCGGGCCGACGAAGCGAAGAAAGAAGAGCGAGACATACAGTGCCGTCAAGACGACGAATCGCAATCGGTGCTGGAAGAAGAGTGCGACGAAGATGGTGACAAGGAGCGCAGCGATGTACGGAGGTTCGCTCCACGCCATGGAGGTCTGCCACATCATCGTTGGGGTGAGCGCCACGAAGGCCGCGGACATCGCAGCGGAAGCCTGTGATGCACAGCGCACAACGATGGCGTAGATGCACAGCGCACACACCACGGCAGAAGCCACGTTGATGGCGAGCAACGTGAGATTCGTCGGGAGACCGACGAATTCACCGACTGCGATGAGGGCGGGGTATCCAGGAGGTCGCACCGTCATCGGGAGACCCGAGACGTCGAGTGAACCCTTGAACTTGGCGATGCTCCGTCCCGCGGCAACGTAGTCGGTGGAGTCCCAACTCCAACTGACACCAGACCAATTGGCAATGATGACGACAAGACCTGAGATGGTGGCGATGATCGCTTTCGCACGACCCATGAACAGTTGTTTAATGCGCGCCAACACACCTCGACATTACTTGCATCACTCCAATCAATCTTCGAGAGGCGTTGTCGTTCATGGACATGCCTGACAGCCTGTAGTCGTGCTGCAAGTGCAGGGACTCACCGTTGAAGTCGGAGGCAAGACCGTCGTTCAGGACGCATCCTTCGTCGTTGCAGCTCGCGACAAGATCGGCATCGTCGGTCGTAATGGCGCGGGAAAGACGAGTCTGTTCAAGGTGCTCGGTGGTGCAGCAGAACCAACCTTCGGGTCCATCGTTCGCAAGGGAGACTTCGGATACCTCCCACAAGACCCAAAGATTCCTGGTTCACGAGAAACGCTGAGCGCGATTTCGCACGTGTTGTCCGGTCGGCAGATCGATGAGCAGTTGACCAGGATCGAAAAGTTGCGTATTCAGATGGAAGAGTCGGCCACGGCCGCCAACATTGCCAAGTTCAGCAAGGCTGAGGATGAGTTTGCGATGAAGGGCGGTTACGCAGCGGAAAGCGAAGCTCGCGCAATCGCAGCTGGACTCGGGCTCAAGGCGGACCGACTGTCACTCCCACTGCACGTGTTGTCTGGTGGTGAGCGTCGACGAGTAGAGCTCGCACGCATTCTGTTCGCTGGAAGCGACACGCTGCTTTTGGATGAACCGACGAACCACCTCGACATCGATGCCAAGACGTGGCTACTCGATTTCTTGCGTAACTATCGTGGTGGTCTGCTCGTGATCAGCCACGACCTTGAACTCCTCGACGAGGCGATCACTCGGGTGTTGCACCTGGATCGACCGATGGAGGACTCGATTGGTCGAGTGGTGGAGTATCGCGGGACCTACAGCCAGTACAAAACCGCGCGCGCGGCTGACGAGGCACGTCTTGCCAAGAAGGCAGCACTGCAATCAAAGGAAATTGCACGCCTGCAGACGGTCGTCGATCGCTTCGGTGCAAAAGCGACCAAGGCAGCAATGGCGCACAGCATCGAAAAGCGCATCGCACGACTCGAAGATTCTCGAGTCGTCGTCTCCGAGGGTGAGCGCACGCTCACCGTTCGGTTTCCTGATCCCCCGCACGCGGGAGCGACAGTCCTCACGACCAAGGGGCTCGCCAAGAGCTTCAGTGGACCGCCGATCTTTACTGACGTTTCCTTCGACCTTGGTCGAGGTGAGCGCATTCTCGTCCTCGGTCTCAATGGCGCCGGCAAGACCACGCTGCTTCGGATTCTTGCGGGTGAGATCACTCCAGATGATGGAGAGGTCGAGTTCGGGTATCAGGTGAACACCGGGTACTACGCCCAAGAGCACGACAACCTCGATCCGCAAGCATCCCTCATCGATCACATGCGTCGGATGGCGCCAGTGTCACTCGGGCTCACCGAGACCCAGCTTCGCGGAATGCTGGGCATGTTCGGGCTGTCGGGAACGAAGGTGTTCCAGGAGTCGGCCACGCTCTCGGGAGGAGAGAAGACGAAGCTTGCACTTGCGATGTTGATGGTTGGTCGCAACAACTTGTTGCTCTTGGATGAGCCGACGAACAACCTCGACCCGTCAAGTCGTGAGGCCGTGGCGGATGCGCTCGCACAGTGGAAGGGGGCAATCGTGCTCGTCAGCCATGACACCGAGTTCGTGGAGCAGCTTGCTCCGACCAAGGTGCTGTTGATGCCCGACGGTCAAGTCGATTACTTCAGCGCGGAATGGCTCGATCTGGTGAGCCTGGCCTGAGAATTACAGTGTGACCGTGCGTCCCATTCTCGTCACCGGTGTAGCCGGGTTCATTGGGTCACACGTTGCGCGACGACTCGTCGCCGATGGAGCGAAAGTCGTTGGAGTGGACGACTTGTCGATGGGACATCGCACCAACATTCCTTCGGAGATCGACTTCGTCGAGGGCGATCTCAGCGAAGCATCGACCTACGACAAATTGCCATCGCAGATTGACCACATTCTGCACCTTGCCGGTCAGAGCTCGGGTGAGATCAGCTTCGACGATCCCGTCGCCGACCTCGAGAAGAACACGGTGTCGACTCTCCGCATGGTCGACTACGCGACCCGTGCATCGGCAAGCAAGCTCGTCTATGCCAGTTCGATGTCCGTCTACGGCGATGTGCCTGACTCGGCAATCGCAGAGGACCAGGTTCCCCGGCCACTCAGTTGCTATGGCGTCGGCAAGCTCGCTGCCGAGCAGTACTTGAAGATCTTCGCCAAGAAGATGCCGTCGCTTTCATTTCGAATGTTCAATGTCTATGGACCGGGTCAGGACATGACGAACCTTCGTCAGGGCATGATCAGCATCTACGTCGCCCAGGCGCTTGCAAACAACCACATCGTCGTCAAGGGATCCTTCGATCGTTTTCGCGACTTCGTCTACATCGACGACGTGGTCGATGCGTGGCAGCTCGCGTCACAGGCGACGTTGCAGGGTGCTCAGGTACTCAACCTTGGGACTGGCGTGCGCACGACTGTTCGCGATGTGCTCGACATGATCGTCGCAGCACTCCCCGGTGTCACGGTCGAGCAGACGGACCCAACGCCTGGTGATCAGACCGGCATCTACTGCGACAACACTCGTCTCGCAAGTGTGCTCGGCAAGAAGACCTTCGTTCCCCTCGGGGACGGCCTCAAGCGCTTCGTGTCGTTCCTGCGCTAGCGCAGCGAGGACTTCGCCTTCTCCAGATCTTCTGGTGTGTCGATGGCAATGCCGCCACTAGGCACCTCGATCATTCGCACGCGGTAGCCCATCTCGAGGAACCGAAGGACCTCGATGTCCTCGAGCTGCTCGAGTGGAGTCTTTGACGTCTGGGACGCGAACGCGGCAAGCGCATCGGCTGTGAATGCGTACATCCCGATTTGTCGATTGGCCTTTACGAACTCGAGTTTCTTGGTCGTGGGAATCGCAGCACGCGACGCATACAAGAGGTATCCGTCCTGGTCGCACACCACCTTTGGGACGGTGACGCTGCGGAACTCGTCATCAGAGGTGATCGGAGCAAATGAGTTGATCACCGAGACGTCTTTCGATGAGGTCTTGGTTGCTTCAACCATCGCGCTGAGCGCACGAGGCTCGAGGAAGGGCTCGTCGCCCTGCACGTTCACGTACCACTGAGCGGGGAGTGAGCGAGCAACTTCCGCGACTCGATCGGTGCCCGTCAGGCAGTCGCTCGACGTCATCGCGACCTGCACGCCGAGTGGCGCACACGCATCTGCGATGCGCTGGTCGTCGGTGGCGACGACGATGTCATTGACGGACACAGCTTGCGTGCATTGTTCGATGCATCGTTGAATCACCGTCTTGCCACCGAGGTCGGCGAGCGCCTTGCCGGGGAATCGGGTCGAGGCGTAGCGGGCCGGGATGACGACGAGGAACGGACGAGTCGAACTCACGTCAGAGCGGCGCGAAGAGCGACGAACGCTCGATGTCGTAGCGCGTGCGAGTGAGCGCGATCACCGGTGGATTCGATCCCGACGAGCGGAACGCATGGAACACGTCGTTCATCTCGGCAAAGCGATGATCGTCATCGGCAAATCCGTCGAATCCCGCGACGAAGATCCGCTTGGCGCCACCGGTTGCCGCGAGGGCAAGTGCGTACGCGGCCGAGAGAAGTCGCGGAATGTGCAAGGTCTTGGAGTCGCCGCCGAAGGACTCTGAGCCGGTGACGACACCGACGTCGTGCAGGTTGCGCA
>DAIRSS010000042.1:0-12366 GCA_036804285.1 Ilumatobacteraceae bacterium | reverse complement strand
GGACCTGCGGATTAAAAGTCCGTTGCTCTACCAACTGAGCTAGCGACCCGAGGGCGTACCGGAACTCGACGCACATACTGCTTCGAGAGGCGAAACGACCGCATTCATAGGCTAGTTCGCTGAATTACGAATGAGTCGGGAATGTGACCGACGTTCAACCAATGCGGGAAATCAATACTGCAGAAGCGCTGAACTGCAGCGACACTGCGATGACGGTGAGCACGTGCCAGAGCTCGTGGAATCCAAACACTTCTGGTTTCAGCGTTGGCCACTGTTTGTAGAACAGGACTGCACCAAGCGAAAAGATGATGCCGCCGGCTGCGTACAAAGACAGTCCCACACCACCGATGTACTCGTACGCCCAAGGGATGACGAAAACGACGGCCCAACCGATGACGAGATACATCGCCGCAGCGGTCTTTCTCCCCCGCCAACGAACCTTCAGTGCAATTCCGACGGATGCAGAAATCCAGATGAGGAACAAGTACGCGACTCCGAGCGCTCGCGGAAGTGCAAGGAGGCACACTGGGGTGTACGTCCCTGCAATAAGTACGTAGACCATGCTGTGATCGACACGCTGCATGACCCGTTGTGCTCGCTCGCTTCGCGTAAACAAGTGGTAGTAAGCCGATGTCGCGAACAATGCGCAGAGCGATGCCGCGTAGATCGTCACTGCGATCGTGGCGATCGTTCCTCGCGCTGCCACGATCAAAGCAACTCCTGCTGGAATCGTGATGAGCGTCGCGCCGCCATGTATTCGGCCTCGCCACCTCGGTCGCCAACGACCAGTCACGTGATGAAACACCGGGCGATGCGGCAATGGAGGCCTCCTGTTCGACAGCGTAACCTCGGGGAATGAACTACAACTTTGATCGATTCCTTCGATATGACGAGATGGTCGAGTGGCTCAACGACGCGGCCCGTCGATACCCATCACTCCTCACGGTTGAGTCCTATGGAAAATCACACCTTGGTCGAGACCTCATGCTTGCCACCATCACGGATTCGACGACTGGGACTCACGACACGAAGCCTGCCCACTGGATCGACGCCAACATCCATGCAACCGAAGTCACTGGTGGTGTGGCGGCCCTCTATGTCATTCAGTACCTCCTCGAGAACTTCAAGACCGATCGACACGTTCGCGAGGCACTCCATACGAGGACGTTCTACGTCGCACCTCGCGTCAACCCCGACGGCGTCGAAGACGCTCTCGCTGATTCGCCTCAATTCCACCGCTCGAGCGTGCGTCCGTGGCCGTGGCGAGACGGCTTCAAGTGGCCAGGCCTCCACATCGGAGACATAGACGGCGATGGGACGGTTCGCACGATGCGCATTGCCGATCCTGACGGCGCATGGGTCGAACATCCTCGCGAACCACGAGTGATGGTTCCCGTTGGTCCACTCGGCGTCGAACCAGGTGTCACTCGATATCGCCTGCTCGATGAGGGAACGATCGAGAATTTCGACGGGTTCACCATTCCGATGCCACGCGATCCAGCGGGCCTCGATCTGAACCGCAACTTCCCTGCAGGTTGGGGAACACAGGTTCTCGGGTCGGGTGACCACCCAATGTCCGAACCTGAAGTTGATGCACTTGTGCGCGCGGTGTCAGCGCGACCGAACGTTTGCGGATACAACGCATTCCATACTGCTGGTGGATTTCTCTTGCGCCCGAGCAGTACCCGCGCGGATTCAACCTTGCCTCCGTTTGATCTCTGGGTCTTCAAAGAACTCGCCAAGACCGGAACAGAACTCACCTCGTATCCCGCTCATTCGGTCTATGAAGACCTCACGTGGGACAAGAGCGACACGATGAGCGGCGCCGGTGACGACTGGGCCTACGAACATCTTGGAGTGTTCGGATGGACGACGGAGTTCTGGGACGCGATCTACCACGCAACCGGTGAGCACTCCCCGACTGACATCTGGTACGTAGGTCCAACTCCAGACCAAGAACTTGCCGTCTGCGCATGGAGCGATCGTCATGCACCGGGTTCCTACGCCCAGTGGAAGCGATTCAACCATCCGCAACTCGGACCGATCGAGATCGGCGGTGCGGACTGGTTCCACATCTGGTCAAATGCGCCCAGCTCAAAGTTGAAGACCGAGGTCGAACCACACGCGAAATTCGCGGTGTTTCAAGCACTCGCGTCGCCTCGTCTGGAAATCAAAGCCCTTGACGCAACTCGCCGCGGAGATGAAACCTGGAGCGTGCGAGTTGGTGTGGCAAACACCGGTTGGCTGTCCACCAATGTCACGGCCTGGGCTCACAAGCACGAGATCGTTCTGCCTGCCACGGTGACGCTCTCTGGCGCGACGGTCGTCGACGGTTCGACCAGGGCAAAGGTCGGTCAACTCGATGGCAGGGTGAAGTTCAGGGTAAGCGGTGACGCAAAATCTGACGGTACCCCAGATCGGGCATCACACACATGGCTGGTGACTGGCAAACCGGGTGACGTCGTCACCGTGCGTGCGGAACATCAACGAGCAGGAAGTGCGTCAGCGACCATCGTTCTCGAATAAGCACGATGTGAGCGAATCGCTCGAAAAGCGATGAAGGTCGCTGCCGGCACGATGATCACGTTCGGCGCAGACACAAAGACGTCGTCAATCATCACTCCATAGGCAAACCACGCCGCGGACATCACCGCGATGATCGCGTATGTCGCTACGGACACCCCTGTGAGATGACTCGTTCGTGCAGCGCGCACCACCTGCGGGATGATTCCCGTGGATCCAACGGCTACCGCGATGAGGGCAAGAAGCGTCGGTGAAAGAGACAACGACAAGAAAGAAACGACAACTACACCGACTTCAACGAATGCGACTCGTTGCAATGTGACCGCCCGATGCGCGACCATCTTGGCGATGACGATCCCGAAGCCAATGATGGTCATCACGTTGGCCATCACGACGAGATAGGTCTGTGCGTGGAACCCGTACGTCATCCAGAGGATCGAACCTGCAAATCCCTGCATCTGTGACGTGGCAGATACTCCCTCCACGGTGTTGTGAGCGACCACGCGATACGCCTGCGGAACCGTGCAGATGAACGAGAGCGAGATGCACACCAGGCTGAACACGTCGCGTAAATCCACCTTGCAACCTTAGGTGCTGAGGTTTACCGTGGTTCAGCCATGTATACGACGTATGCCATGACGTTGGCCACCAAGAAGTGGACCGAGGGAACTCGAGCTCAGTTGATTGAACGCGTCGAAAGTTGGCGCCAACAACAGTTCCCCGCCGACAAACTTCCGGGAAATGTTCGAATCCGAACACGACATTCGTCAGACGACGAGGTCTACCGCCTCGCCATTGAGACCACCGACGTCGCTTCATCATTCAAGAAAACGACGATCCTCACGGTTGCACCGAACAACGGGCGGCTCGTCTTCGACGTTCGTGTCCACAACGAACCAGGCCGCGACTCAATCGTTCCGAGGAAGCGCGCCGAGTTGCCGCCGAGAGCTGTGATTGAACTGACTTGCACCATCGCCAACATGATCGAGGTCTACGACGCGGAACGCCGAGTCGCACCAAGCGTCCGAGCACTGGCGACGAGTCTCGACGGTGAAGCACTCGCAGCCGACGTGCTCAGCGCACCAACGCGCCGACTTCCGATCATCGTCGAGTCGACAATCGGTAAGTCTCCGGAGTCAACGCTCACTGGCGCACTCGCCATCGACTTAGTCGGCATCGCACATGTCGTTCATGTCACCTCAACTGATGCAATCGCTGGCTTCAACCAGTTCTTCGGTTCGGTGGTCCTCGATCGCAACTATGTCTCGATCTTGTGGCCAAAGCCTGAGCACCCGTCCACGATCGCTACGAGTCAGCCGAGCCGTGAACAGCTCGTCGATCCGATTCTTGCGGCAGCCGCTCTCCAGCCCCCACTAGCGGTTCAACCGTTGCCGAGAGCGATGAACCAGTCGCGACCGACATCCCCACAAGCCACCGATACGAGCACAGCTACCCAACTCGCGATGCTGCGCCACGAAATCGAAGAGCATCGGCTTCACATCGAACAGCTGGATGAAGAACTCGAGCGAACCGAGAATGATCGCGATGAATTTTCTGAACTACTCGAAGAGGAGCAGATTCGGGTTGAAGAGTTGACGACTGAGATTTCGCTTCTCCGCGGCCGACTCAGCGCTGTAATCCTCCAGGCAGTCGATCTCGAAGCCGAACTGGAGCGAGCGAAGCCAGAGCGCGTACTTCGGCGAGTGCTCGATGCAGTGAACCGTGCACGAACCGAATGCGCGAATCTCGAGTTCGCTCGAAGCGCCTTCGAAACTGCGGACAGGCTTCAAGGTCCGAATCCACGCGACGTCCTGCACGACTTGAAAGCACTCGATTCCGCTGTCGCCGCGTGGCGCTCTGACACATTCCCATCAGCCGGTCTCACTTCATATCTCCGTGACACTTCTGGCCTTGACTTCGTCGCTCGCATCGGCGAAGACACCATCAACCGCCATGGTTCGTGGTACACGATCACGCATAATGGTGAATCACTGCACATCGGTGCACATCTCAGGGCAGGAAAGAACCGAACGCTGAACCGCATCTACCTGCACGTCGATTCGAACAGGAAGCGGATCGTCGTCGGGAAGATCGTCGCTCACGGCCCCGACAGCACGAGCTGACATTGTCGCGCTGACAAGCGTGTCGCCTAACATCCGACCATGACTTCTCCCGTCTATCAACTGTCTGACAATTACATCGAACGACTTGCTGCTCTCGATCCCGGTGCGGCCACCTATATGGGAATCGCAGGGTACGACGACAAGATGACCGACTTCAGCCCGGCCGGTCACGCGGCTCGCGCGGAACTTGATGCCACCACTCTTCGAACGCTGAAGACACTTGACACCTCAGATCCTGCCGACCGTCTTGCCGCGGGCGTCCTGCGCGAGGCACTGGAGATGAACGAGGCCGATTACGCAGCCAATGAACATCTTCGGTCGATCCGCATCATTGCTGGTGACGTTGATTCCGCTCGCTCGGTATTCGATCTCATGCCTACGGACACTGCAAGCGACTGGGAAACCATTGCAGGCCGACTCTCTCAGGTGCCCGCCGCATTCGAGGGAATGTGTGAATCTTGGAAACTCGGCGTCGAACGAGGAGCGGTCGCCCAGCGCCGTCAAGTTCTCGCGCTCAGTGAGCAACTCGCAACATGGGCTGGCCTTCGCGGGAGTAGCGGATTCTTCAACCAGTTTGTTGAAGGTGCCGCTGGGGTCGCAGGTGCTCCAATAGAACGCCTTCGATCACTTGCATCCGAAGCGTCGAGCGCACTCGCACGAACCTCTGCATACCTCGAGCATGACTATGCCCCACATTCCGAAGACCGCAATGGCGTTGGACCCGAGCGGCACGCACTCGCACGCCGTCGTTTCATGGGGATGGTCGTCGACGCACAAGACGCCTACGCGTGGGGCACGAACGAAGTGCTGCGCCTGGATGCCGAACTTGCTCGCGTCGCCCGCGAGATCAAGCCAGGGGCCACGCTCGACGAAGTCCGACACGACCTCGACACCGATCCCTCAAAGGCCGTCCACGGAGAGGACCAACTTCGCGACTGGCTTCAGGAACTCATGGATGATGCAATGGGATTCCTCGTCGATAACGCACACTTCGACATTCCCCCCGTCATCCGAAGAGTCGAAGCGATGATCTCCCCGCCTGGCGGAGCTGCTGCGATGTACTACACCGGACCAAGCGAAGACCTCACACGTCCCGGACGAACCTGGTATCCAGCAAATGGCAGAACGATGTTCCCGAAATGGAGTGAACCAACGACGGCCTACCACGAAGGAGTGCCGGGCCATCACCTTCAAGTCGCGATTGCCACGATGAACTCGAAGTCACTTTCTCGATTCCAACGCAACACGTTCGTGTCCGGACATGGAGAAGGCTGGGCCCTCTATGCAGAGCGGCTGATGGATGAATTCGGTTTCCTCGAGAACCCCGAGTATCGGTTGGGCTATCTCTACGCTCAGGCATTCCGAGCTGCGCGAGTCGTGATCGACATCGGCGTCCATTGTGGGTTTGCAATTCCTGCAGAATTCGGCTGGCATGCTGGCGAACAGTGGACGCCAGAACTCATGTTGGAATTCCTCTCGGCGCGTTCGTCAAGTGACGACGAGTTCAACAAGTCTGAAATCAACCGCTATCTCGGCTGGCCAGGCCAGGCAATCAGCTACAAGCTCGGCGAGCGCGTGTGGCTCGACTTGCGCGACGAAGCAAAAACCAAACATGGTTCGTCATTCGACCTGAAGAAGTGGCACGCCCACGGACTCGGCCTCGGAAACCTTGGGCTGGATTTGCTCAAGAGCGAGATGGCGCGCTTCTAGGGAACGACGACGACTTTCGTTCCTGGTTTTGCCCAGGAATACATAAAGCGTGCATCGGCGGTTGAAGAGCGAAGACAACCGCTCCCCTTGAACGCACCCAATTCCTCCACCGTTTGCATTGGCTTTCCGTTTCGAACGGGGATCTCATGAAATCCGATGTTGCCGCCGTTACGCCCGATCGCAAATCGAGTCATGTATCGAAACGTCACACCCTGGAGCTCGGGACTGAACGATGACAATGACTGACTGAAGACCGAATACGTTCCCGATTTTGGTTGTCCCTTCATTCCGGACACTGGGAATGTCCGAATGATGTTCTCATTCACATCGACCACCCATACGTGTTGTTGGCGAATCGAATACACGGCTCGACGACCGGTTCCCGAGCGCTCGGGAAGCGGTCTCTCGACGAGCGTCGTCGTGGTTGTGGTGTCCTCAACTGACATGGGCACCGTGGTCGTCGTCGAGTCGTCAGCACGCGCAACCGTGGAGCCGGCAAGCACGAGAAAGCACGCCGTGCCAATCGTCCGCAGAATCATCTCTCGAACTCTAATTCTGTGTGGGTGACGGTGTGGCCTCACGGTAAGTTTCAGGTTGCCATGTCGATGCTTCGATTCAGTTTTGGAACCATGGGTTCCGGAAAGAGCACTCTCGCCTTACAGATCCACCACAACATGACGTCGCGTGGAGTTCCTGGGCTGCTGCTGACGAAGCTCGATCGTGACGGTGCACAGGTGACGAGTCGACTCGGAGTATCTGCACCAGCGATCGATATCGCATCCGATTTCGACCTCTTTGAACTCATCAAGTCGAGAATGCCGGTGCAATTCGTCGTCTGTGACGAAGCACAGTTCTACACGCCGGAGCAATGTGATCAACTCGCGCGTGTCGTCGACGAACTCAGCGTCGATGTCTTCGCATTCGGACTCATCACCGACTTCCGCGGCCTGCTCTTTGAAGGAACGAAGCGAATGCTCGAACTCGCCGACCAGCGCAACGAGATGCAGGTCGAAGCTCGCTGCTGGTGTGGGGAGCGCGCGAACAACAATGCTCGACTCGTCAATGGAAGAATCGTCTACGAAGGTGAAACCGTGATCGTCGGTGACACCGACAAGGTGATGAGTGAGCCGCTCTTCGGCGACGAAGTTCGTTACGAACTACTGTGTCGTCGCCATTACGTTGCTGGAGACATTGGTCCATCGAAGTAGCGCTTGCGAACCACTACTGCAAGCGCGATGAGGCCAATCCCGATTCCATTGCCGATGTAGTCGCCGAGTTGCCGATCGCGAATGTCGGTAAAGATCGGCTGCAATGTCTCAACTGCCATCGCCCATCCCGCGAGGAAAGAGAGCGATCTGAGAACGTCGGCTGATTGACGAAGGGCCCACCACCACACGCAGCTTGCCATCGCCCACAACAGCACATGGAGATCGAGATCGCCGCTCGGTCGAACATCCATCACTGTGGACGTGACACTCGAATTGGACGTCATGAAGAATTCGATGATCGATGACCACCACGTCGTCGGAGAATCAGTCCACATGAGCGCGGTGAGAAGACCCGTCACAACGACGGCACTGACCGCTCGATTGCGTCTGTGCATCAACTAGCCAATGCGAACGGCGCGCTTGACCGGCCTGTCCCAGCCGGGCTGACCGGTTGGACGCGGACTTGGCCACAAGCCGGGACCCATCTCGAGAATCCCATGGTGTGCGCCGTAGTCACCAAGCAAGTTGAGGAATGGTTCCGCTGGAAAGGCTTCAGGGCCACGAACCCCAGTTGCATTCCACGTTCCGTTCGACAACAGTTCGAGTGCAACCACGGGACAGATCGCGGTCTGCCACAAGACAGCCTGCGAGCCCCAATCCCTCATCGTCGTCTCGTTGTCTGCAACGTGATACAGGTAAACCTCGCGCGGCGCTCCGTCGTAGGTTCCCCTCACCCATGTCCCTGCACACGTCTTGCCATGCATGAGGTGACCAAGCTTTGCCGGATTCGGAAGTACGGCAGCGAGTACGTCCCGTGGTGCGACCGACACATCACCGACGCGAACGTGCTCCTTGCTGTCGAGTCCGAGATACGCAAAAGTCTTCAACCAGTCGATGAATTCGGCACCGAGCGAATACTTAAAGGTCACGCGGTTGCAGTTGATCTCTCGCGGAATGAGAAGAACTTCTTCGTGTTCTACGTTGACACATTCATACGGTCCGATTCCTGCAGGAAAGTGGAAGACCTCTGGCTCACTGAAGCAATCGGTGGTGAAGAGTCCGCGGTTGGCCTCCCAGACGATCGGGGGGTTGAGGCACTCTTCGATCGTGGTCCAAATCGAGAAAGTTGGTGCGAAATCCAACCCATCGATCGAGAGATTCGATCCATCGCGTACTCCAATTTCATCGATCGTGTCGAAGAGGTTGTCTGCCGCATATCGAGCAAAGATGTCGCTGAGTCCTGGTTCGACACCCATTCCAACGAGCGCAAGAATTCCTCGTTCTCTCCACTCGGAGTCCGAATCGAGTTGATCCTTGCCCAAAGGATTCCCTACCTGCTCGTATGGATTCGTTGGGTGTGGCTCACTCAAGTTCATCGCCATGTCGATGTAGTTGCACTTCGTCTCGAACGCTGCGTTGAAGATCGGCTCGTTCATCCGTGGGTCGCAAGCGTTGACGACGATGTCGGCTTTCGACTCCTCGATCAGGCGCTTGACAGAGGCCTTGTCTCGCGCGTCGACGTGTGCCGCAGAGAATTTCGACCTGTTGTCGAGCTGACTGATTGCTTCCTCAGCTCGAGCAAGTGAGATGTCAGCAAGAATGAATTGATCGAAGAAGGACCTGGTCTCGGCGATGGACGCCATTGAGGCACCGACCCCGCCTGCTCCAATTACAAGGATTCTCATCGCTCACCACTACTCGGGTGTGATCACAACGACGTGATCACACAATGTGTTGAACGTATTCTACTGACCGCTTCTCACTAAAAGACGTTCAGCAAATCAACAATGAATACCAACGTTTCATTGCCCTTGATGACTCCACCGGCACCACGACTTCCATATCCCATGTGTGGCGGAATGGTGAGTTGTCGACGGCCACCGATTCGCATTCCTGCAACACCTTCGTCCCAACCAGAAATCACTTGTCCCGCGCCGAGTCGAAATTCGAACGGTTCGTTTCGATCCCACGAAGCGTCAAACTGTCTCCCGTTGCTCCAGGCCACTCCCACGTAATGCACGGAAACGTTGCGACCTTTTGTGGCCTCATCACCGGTGCCAACGACGATGTCGGTCGCAACCAACTCCGTAGGAGCATCGGTCTGGGGAATGGTGATGGATGGCTTCTCGTTCGACATGATTTCAAACCTCCACGGTTGGTGCTGACAAAGTTGAGCCCCCTGGTTCTCAGGGGGCTCAACTCCATACTTGGTGGCGGGGACAGGATTTGAACCTGTGACCTTCGGGTTATGAGCCCGACGAGCTACCGGACTGCTCCACCCCGCGTCGCTGAAGGATGTACGGTAGCGAGAGCGATGCGTCGTTCACAACCCGACGTACCGATGCTCCACGAAGGAATATGGGACTCTTCAACAGACAGCCAAAGGCCACTGCCTCTGATCTCGCCTCACTTCGCGAGGAAGTCGAATCCCTCAGAAGCGATCTCGCTAAACGAACCAATGAGCTCTCTCATCTCGCTGGAGTGACCAATGCACTCGATGCTCGGCTTGGTGTTCTCGACGGTCGAATCGTCTCGATGACCTCTGAACTCACTCATCAATTGCACGAACTTGGTTCTGAACTCGAAAACCTCGCCAACTCGGAGCAGAGCGCTGAAACGCTTCACGCAATCGACGTGCTCCGCACTAGTCAGACCCGGATTGCAAATGAGCAAGCACGTTACGAGATCGCTTTCCGCCAAGATCTCGCCGAATTGGCTGAGCTCATTCGCCGCCAAAGGAGCAGCTGACCATGGCCAAACCAACACGCGAGACACTCGCATCGATCCAGGCCATCGTTTTCGACTTCGATGGTGTCTTCACCGACAACAAGGTCATCGTCTCGCAGAACGGCGATGAATTCGTGATCTGTGATCGAGGTGATGGCATGGGTATCACCATGCTCAAGGAGCACGGAATTCGCATGATGATTCTCTCCAAGGAGAAGAACCCCGTCGTATCAGCACGTGGGAACAAGCTCGGACTTGAAGTCATTCAAGGATGCGATGACAAACTTCCTGCGATGAAGACATGGCTTGACAGTAACCACATCGATGCAAAGCGCTGTGCGTACATCGGGAACGACATCAATGACAAAGAGTGTTTGCTCAACGTCGGCCTTGCAGTGATCCCGCACGACGCACACCACTCAGTTCGCAAGATCGGCGCATGGAGACTCAAGGCTTCTGGCGGTCGAGGAGCCATCCGTGAACTGGCCGATGGTATTCTTGGCTCTCGGCAATAGGTCGAAGGGCTGCAATCAACACTGTGACGTCAATTCGGGTCGGTGAACACACAATCGGTCGGGGCAACCCCGTCTATGTCATCGCCGAAATCGGGATCAATCACAACGGCGATATCAACATTGCGAAGAAATTGATCGATGTGGCAGTTGAAGCTGGCTGCCAAGCCGTGAAGTTCCAGAAGCGGACCCCGGCAATCTGTGTGCCCGAAGAGCAGAAGTCGCAGATTCGTGAGACTCCTTGGGGAATGATGACCTACCTCGAATACAAGGAGCGGACGGAGTTCGGCCAGACCGAGTACGAGGAGATCGACCGATACTGCAAGACCAAGGGAATTGACTGGTTCGCTTCCCCTTGGGATGTTCCCTCGCTTGACTTCCTCCTCGGTTTCGACCCGGTCTGCATCAAGATTGCATCCGCATCATTGACCGACGATGAACTGATCACGAAACTCGACAAGTCTGGAACTCCGACGATTCTCTCGACCGGTATGTCGACGATGGAAGAAATCCGTCACGCAGTTTCCCTTTTCAAGAGCGCCCCTCTCGCGCTTGCCCATGCAACCTCGACATACCCATGCCCACCGAAGGAACTCAATCTGCGCATGATGGACACGCTCGAGACGGAATTCAATGTTCCGGTCGGCTACTCGGGTCACGAGACCGGCCTCGCGACAACACTTGCCGCCGTTGCAATGGGCGCGACGTTCATCGAACGACACATCACTCTCGATCGCAGCATGTGGGGCACTGATCACGCTGCGAGCGTGGAACCGGGTGGGCTCGAGCGTTTGGTTCGCGACATCAGAAACATTGAGCTTTCGATGGGCGATGGAGTAAAGCGTGTCTATGAGTCGGAGATCCCCGTCAGAGCGAAGTTGCGTCGCCACTAGATTGGCGTGCACCAGATGGCGCGCCTCACTCGATCACGAACTGCTCGGATTCTCAAGGCACTTGGCCGAATCTCCATCTCGAGAGTTCCGCAGAAAGATGTAGTCATCTACGACGCATTCTCGCGTCGACACCTTTATCCTCTGCTCGACATGACGAGATCAGCGGTCTTTGATCTCGATTTTCCTCGAGTGAACCTCTGGGTACTGCTTGGATCACTTCGATACGGCCGCCCTTCCGCGCGGTCCTATCTGTTCAGCTTTCTTCGCAAAACTCAACCAAAGGTCGTCATTACGACTAGTGACAACTCAATAGATTTCTATGCGATCAAGACCCAGTTCCCTCACATCTGTGTGATTTCAATCCAGAATGGCCGGCGTAACACGTTTGGGCCCCGACCGCACTCAAGTTTTCAATCCCTTCTCAAGATGGAGTTGAATCCTCCGAGCGCCGACTTTTACTTCACCTTCGGCTCAACAGAACAACTTCAATTTGAGCACCTCATACATACGAAGTTTGTTCGGCACGGCAACCTCAAGAACAACTACCTCGCACACATCAGTAGCCGCCGCAGGAACGACCGGCCCGTCTTGTCCTACATCTCGTCGTTCCCAAATCTTTCTTCTGGCTCACCGTCGTCCATCGACTCCGACGTCCCAACACATTTTTTCG
>DAIRSS010000041.1:0-12424 GCA_036804285.1 Ilumatobacteraceae bacterium | reverse complement strand
GTGCGGACGCGCGCACCGAACCGAGCAACGGATACTTCGAACCGCTCGACCAGCCCGCCAGCATGATGCCGTAGACCGCGATCGAGGAAATCGCGAGAGCAAACAACACACCAACCGACGGGTCGGCGAGCTGCACGCGAGTCTGTTGACCGAACCACGTCACGAGACCGGAGTTGTCGCCGCGGAAGTCACCGCCGAGCGGAATGATCGCAAACGAAAGGAACGCCGGGACGAAGGCGAGGAACGGTGCAAGCTTGAACACGAACGGATCCGCACGGTCAGGGATCAGGTCTTCCTTGAAGAACAACTTGATGCCGTCTGCGAGCGTCTGCAAGAGACCGAACGGACCGGTCTTGTTCGGCCCGATGCGGTTCTGCATGCCCGCGATCACCTTGCGCTCGAACCACACCATCAACATCGTCGCCACGAGACCTGCAACGAACACGATGAGCACCTTGATGCCGACGATGGCGAGCGTCTGCCACACGATGTCCCCGTTGAGGGCCGGATCGATGGCAAAGAGGGCGCTCATCACACCTTCTCGATCTTCACGTCAGTGACAGCGGACTGTGCATCGATCAGCTCACGCACGTCGGATCCAGTCTGATTGACGGGCAACCAGGCCGTGCCACGCAGGACGTCGTCGGACTCTTGCAGCGTGATGAGGATGGTTCCCTTCGCGGATGTCACCTTGACCTTCGCGCCAACCTCGACGCCCAATCGCGCGCGGTCCAGCGGATGAATGGTGATCGTCGCACCGGGTGCGAGCGTGGCAAGCGAAGGGCTCTTGGCAGTGGAGATCGCATTGTCGTAGAGCTTGCGATAGACGACGGCGCGGAAATCGTACGAGTTGCGCTCGGGGGCAGTCACGTTCGACGAGGTAATCGCCTGAGGGGTGCCGTGCTGCATGACGACGCCGTCGTGGCGAAGCGCGCGGGCGTCCGCTGCTGGAGCGAACTCTGCGACACGAGAAACGAGCGCCTGCTGAACCTCGGCAAGTGACGAGAAACCAAGATCCTTGCCGGCCGCCGAGGCCAACTCGACGGCGACCATCCAGTCGGGGCGCGAGGTGCCGGCCGGGGTGATCTTCTGGGCGACGTTGGAAATGCGACCCTCGAGATTCGTGGTGGTCCCACTCTTCTCTCCATACGCAGCGGCCGGGAACACGACGTCAGCCTGCGCGCTCGATGCGGTGAGGAACGTGTCGATGGCGATGATTCCACGAGCGCCAACCAGTGCGCGACGGGCGAGATCAGCGTCGACGGTATCGGCCATCGGATCGGCACCGACGAGGATCAAACACTCGACTGCCTGCGTGGCTGCAGCATTGAGGATCGCCACCGCATCACGACCATTTCGTGGTGACAACCCTGCGGTGAGTGCGCCACGGACGTTTCCTCGGCGCAGAACCGGCAAGACTTTGGCCGCAGGTGCGACCTGCATCGCCTGGTGTACTGCAGTCATCACCGAGTCTGCAGACTGCGCAAGGTTCGCACGACCGGCGACGATGACGACCGAACCACTGGCGATCTGTGCGACGATTCCAGCCTCGAGATCGCGAAGTGCCTGGGCTTCCTTACCGGGCTCGACCACGATCGACTTCCACGCATACGGGCTGAGTCCGGTCGGCTTGCTCGTGATTTCGACGATCTTGGAACGCTTCTTCACTGCTGCATCGCGCAGGCGCAGATAGAGCACTGGCAATTCTTCCTTGAGGTCTGGCGCGATCAACACGATCGTCGCAGCCGACGCTGCTTCATCGATCGTCGCCTGTGGCGTCGCAAAGATCTGTGCGGGCAATCCGTCACCGAGCTGCGCATCGCGGCTGGAGATGCCGAAGGCGTCGGCCAGCGTTGCCCACGCGAAGGCGTCTTCATTCGTTCCACGCGCACCGCCGAGGATCGCGACACGATCCGGAGACGAGGCAAGTGCCGCACGCAACATTCGACCCGCAACATCCATTGCGTTCGCCCACGACGTCGGCTCGAGCACACCCTGGGCGTTCTTGACGAGCGGTGTCGTCAGGCGATCTGTCGAATTCACGGACTCGAAGTTGAAGCGGCCGCGGTCGCACAGCCAACCCCAGTTCACCGGGTTGATGTCGACGCCTTGATAACGCACGAGTTCGTCGCGGCTGCTCTGGATGACCGTGCGGCAACCAACCGAGCACGTCGTGCAGGTGCTCTCGAGTTGGTCGAGGTCCCACGGACGAGCCTTGAAGCGATAGGGCTTGGCGGTGAGCGCGCCGACCGGGCAGATCTGCACCGTGTTGCCCGAGAAGTATGACGAGAACGGCTCGTCGGGGAAGGTCATCACCTGCGTGTTGTTGCCGCGCTGCGTGAAACTGATCAGCGCATCACCAGCGACCTCGTCGGCGAAACGCGTGCAACGATCACACAGGATGCAGCGCTCGCGGTCGAGATAGACGTTCTCGCTGATCGGGATCGGCTTTTCGTAGTGGCGCTTTTCTTCGACGTAACGACTCTCACCAGGGCCGTGGCTGAATGCCTGATCCTGCAGTGGGCACTCACCACCCTTGTCGCACACCGGGCAGTCGAGAGGGTGGTTGGCGAGCAACAGCTCGAGCACACCCTCTTGGGCCTTCTTCACCGCATCGGTTGCAGTGCGCACGACTTGGCCATCGGCAACGGGGGTCATGCACGAGACCACCATCATCGGCCCGCGCGGTCCTTCGACCTCGACGAGACACTGGCGACACATGCCGACTGGCTCCATGCGTGGGTGGTAACAGAACCGCGGGATGTAGTCATTGGTGCGGTCAGCCGCAGCAATGATCAACTCGCCCTTGCGCGCCGCGACGGACTTGCCGTTGATCGAGATCGTCACCGCGTTCGGATCGACCGGTGCGGCGTTGTCGTTCGTGGGCTCGACGGTGGTCATGCACTCACCCCCGCCGTCACAGGAATCGACTTGCGCTTGGTCACGCGTGCGGCGAACTCCTCAGGGAAGAGCGTCAATGCCGAATGGACGGGAGCGAACGCTGATGGCCCGACGAAGCAGATCGTGGTCATCTTGTACGGGAACGGCACTGCAGTGAGTCCGAGCTTCTCATACGACGCGTGCGGGAAATCCCCTGGGCAGATCATCGCGCCAACCTCGAGCAACTGCTGCAGGTCGGCATCCGTGCCAGAGCCGTTGACGATGCGCGTGAGGATGCGCTCGAGCCAGGTGCCGCCTTCACGACACGGCGTGCACTTGCCGCAGCTTTCATGTGCGTAGAAGTGCGTGAGCGACAACGCCGCAGCCGGGATGTCCGTCGTCTCGTCCATCACCATCACCGCGCCGGAGCCGAGCATCGATCCAGCCGGTCCGATTTGGCTCGCCTCGAAGGGCAGGTCCAGTTGGTCTGGCGTGAACCACGGAGCAGATCCTCCTCCGGGCACGAATGCCTTCAATGCGTTGCCGTTGCGGATTCCCCCGCAGAAGTCTTCCCCGTAGAGCAAGTCGCGGAACGTCGTCGTGCCGTTCACGATCTCATAGACACCTGGTCGCTTCACGTGCCCGCTGACGGCGACCATGCGGGTTCCTGGCGAGGTCTTCGTGCCGATCGCGGTGTATGCCTCTGCCCCGTTGACCATCAACCACGGAAGGTTCGCCAAGGTCTCGACGTTGTTGACGATCGTCGGCTGACCATAGAGACCGATTGCAGCGGGAAAGAACGGCGGCTTGAGACGTGGCATGCCGCGGTTGCCCTCGAGGCTTTCGATGAGCGCGGTCTCCTCACCGACCACGTACGCACCGGCACCCCAGTGCAACACGATGTCGAGCGAAAATGATGACCCGAGGATGTTCTTCCCGACGTATCCCGCTGCGTACGCATCGTTCAGCGCCTGCGCGACTCGTTCCTGCGCGAGGGCCATCTCGCCACGGATGTAGAGGAAGCACTGCGAAAGTCCCGCCGCGTAACACGCGATGAGGCAACCTTCGATCAACTGGTGCGGGTCGCGCTCCATGAGCAGGCGATCCTTGTAGGTTCCGGGCTCGCTCTCGTCGCCGTTGACGACGAGATATCGCGGCCACTTGTTTTGTGGAGTGAGTCCCCACTTGGTGCCGGCTGGGAATCCCGCGCCGCCACGACCGAGGATCGTCGCATTCTTCACCTCGTCGTGCACCTCGCCCGCCGGGCGACCGAGCGCCTTGCGAAGTCCGGCGTATCCGCCCGTTGCGAGATAGCGCTCGAGCGTGAACGAGTCGGCGTACTCGAATCGCGACGTCACGATCTTCGGGCGATTGCCTGCGACGAAACCTGGCGCGTGTGGATAGCTCGTCACAGCGCAGCCTTTCCGTCCAGCCATGCGGGACCACTCGTCACATCGTCAGGATCCTGTGCACCGACGTGGCGGTCTGCAGGAATGTGCTGGCGAACCTTGGCGAGCGTGCCGTGCGCGGGAATCTCATCGCTCAACTTGCCTGCGCGCAAGTCGTCGATCAATTCATCGATCTGTTGCGGCGTCACGCGGAAGCGATAGCGATAGTTCACCTGCAAACACGGGGCTTCGGTGCAGGCGGCCTGACACTCGGCGTGTGCGAGGGTGAACATTCCATCACTCGTCGTTGCTCCGGCTTTGATCCCGAGCTTTTCCTCCGCGCGGTGCATCAGGTCGTGGGCACCCATGAGAGCGCACGACAGGGTGCCGCAGATGTTGACGAGGTACTTGCCGACTGGCTCGAAGCGGAACATCTCGTAGAAGGTGGCGGTGCCGTACACCTCTGCGGAGGTGACGCCGACGAGTTCGCCGAGGTGCGCCATCGCCTCACGGGTGATGTAGCCGTTCTGCTCCTGAGAGAGATGGAGCAACGGAATGAGCGCGGACTTCGGTCGCGGATAGCGCGCGATGATCTCCTTGGCGAGTGCGACGTTGGCGTCGTTCAGGCGGCTCATCGGTCCACCTCACCGAGGACGGGGTCGATCGACGAGATCACCGCGACGGCATCGGCGACGAGGCCGTTGCGCATCATGTGTGGGAGGGCCTGCACGTTCACGAACGATGGTGCGCGCACGTGCATGCGGTATGGCGTCGCAGAGCCGTCGCTCGCGATGTAACAGCCGATCTCTCCACGCGGGCTTTCGATCGCCACGTACACCTCGCCCTCGGGCACCTTGAAGCCCTCGGTGAAGATCTTGAAGTGGTGGATCAACGCTTCCATCGATTCGTCGATGCGGGCGCGCGGCGGCGGAGTGACCTTCTTGTCCTGGATTCGGTAGTTACCGCTCGGCATCTTGTCGAGGATCTGACGCACAATTTTCATCGATTCACGGATCTCGTTCAGGCGGATGGCGTAACGGTCGAAGGCATCTCCGTAGCTTCCGACGATGACGTCGAAGTCCACCTCGTCGTACTTGAGATACGGCATGTCGCGACGGAGGTCCCATGCGACACCCGTGGAGCGCAGGATCGGTCCGCTCGCACCGAGTGCGATCGCCTCCTGCGGCGTGATCACGCCGACACCTTGCAGACGCTCACGCCAGATCGGCTGACCGGTCATGAGCGTGTCGTACTCGGCGAGTCGGTCGGGCAACATGTCGAGAATCTCGAGCACGTCGTCGCGCCAGCCCGCGGGCAAGTCAGCTGCGAGACCACCAGGGCGAATGAAGTTGTGGTTCATGCGCAAGCCGGTGACCTTCTGGAAGAACCGCAGGACCTCTTCGCGCTCGCGCCAGCCGTACAGCATCATCGACACCGCACCGATGTCCATGCCGTTGGTGGCCATGAACATGAGGTGGCTGCTCATGCGGGTGAGTTCCGACAACAGCATGCGCATCCACACCGCGCGCTCGGGGATGTCGCCGTCGATCCCGAGCAACTTCTCCGTCGCCATCGAGAACACGAGCTCATTGTTCAGCGGCGAGAGATAGTCCATGCGGGTGACGTTCGTGCCACCCTGCATGTACGTGAGTGACTCGCCCGTCTTCTCCATGCCCGTGTGCAGGTAGCCGATGATCGGCTTGCACCGCAGCACTTGTTCGCCCTTCAACTCGAGCATCAGTCGCAACACGCCGTGCGTGCTCGGGTGCTGAGGACCCATGTTGATGATCATCGTCTGGTCTTCGCTCGGGTCGGACTCGACGTCGGCGAGCAACGCCGCGTCGGCCTCGCTCATGCGCAACACCGCACCAACCTCGCGCAGCACTTCCTTTGCCGTCAGTTCACTACGCGGACGAAGCTCCTGTGCTCCCTCGCTCGTGCCGGCAGCGGCAAACGTGGTGTCGTCGACGGCCGTCACGACGCGGCTCCCTTGAACTGCACGGGAATGCGACCCTGCGCATAGTCCTTGCGCAACGGATGACCTTCCCAGTCCTCCGGCATCAAGATGCGCGTGAGGTCGGGATGCCCGGTGAACGAGATGCCGAACATGTCGAACACCTCACGCTCCATCGCCTCACTGCCCGGGTACAAGTCGAACAAAGACTCGAGGGTTGGCTCGGACTCAGCGATCTGGACGCGCACCCGCAAACGCGCACGCTTGGACATCGACAACAGGTTGACGACCACTTCGAAGCGCTCTGCGACGACGCCCTCGGGGACGGTCCGGTTGGGGGCGTTCAGGTAGTCGACGGCGGTGAGGTCGCAGCACATGTCGAAGCCGTCATCCACGAGCTTCTTCATCGTGGCGACGTAACGGGACTTGTCGACGAACAGCACCTGCTGTCCGAACGAAGTCAGGAGTATCCCCCCGTGCAATTCCGTGGTCTCTGACATCGGTCCTACTGACGACCCAACACGACTGGAGTTGATACCCCAGCGGGGATTTCCTGGATGTGCAAGTTCGCACCAGCACCGTTGGACGCGCGACGGCGCATGATCTCACCGTCTTCGATCAACTGGTGCAAGGTCTCGATCGCATGGATCAACGTCTCGGGGGTCGGAGGGCAACCCGGCGCATACACGTCGACGGGAACGATCTGGTCAACACCTTGGACGATCGCGTAGTTGTTGAACATGCCACCACTGCTGGCGCACACACCCATCGAGATGACCCACTTGGGTTCCATCATCTGGTCGTAGACCTGACGGAGCACCGGCGCCATCTTCTGGCTCACTCGACCGGCGACGATCATGATGTCGGCCTGTCGCGGAGACGCACGGAACACTTCCATGCCGAAGCGCGCAAGGTCGTAGTGCGCGGTGCCGGAGGCCATCATCTCGATCGCGCAACACGCGAGACCGAACGTCGCCCCCCAACTCGAACGCGAACGCGACCACTTGATGAGATCTTCGATACGCGCGGTGAGGACGTTGTGCTCGAGGCCGGCGAGGCCATCGTCCAGGACGTTGCGCACGAGACCCATCAGGCGGCGTCCTCCTCACGACCCTCGGTGCCGACGCGACGAACCGTGTTCGACGTCGTGCGCAAGGTGGACGTCATGTCGCCCTGGTCGAGACGCACTGCCTTCTGCAACGGACCCCAATCGAGCGCTCCACGTGCGACGGCATAGACGAACGTGACGAAGAAGACGACGCTGAAGGCCACCATCTCCCAGAACGCATACGCCCCGAGTGCGTCGATGGCGACGGCGAACGGATAGGCGAAGATGATTTCGATGTCGAACATGATGAACAACATCGCGATCACGTAGAAGCTCACGGGGAACCGCTCCGGTGCTTCCTTGCTCGGCACGATTCCGCACTCATACGGTGCAGACTTCGCCGTGTTCGGTCGACGTGGAGCGAGCAACAGCGATGCAACGGAGGACAGCGCACCGAAGATGATCGCCAACCCCGTCAGGACCACGATCGGGAGGTACTGGCCCACGGCGAAGACCTACGCGCGCACGGGCATGCGCTCACCCGACACGTTCTCGCGCAACATGAGATCGCGTCGGTGGAGCAACCAGCAGAGAATGAAGAAGATGATCGCCGATCCGAACGTGATCAGGATCGCGGGCTGGCGCTTCGCGCCCAAGTCTCGGATCATGTACACGTAGCGATGCGGCTGGGCCTCATCGATGACCGGTCGAGCAGGTGCACGACCCGGCTCGGTCCGCTGTGGGATGACCGGTGCAACCTCAACGAGTGCATATCGCGGCTTGTGGAAGAACGCGATGAAGTCGAGGGACTCGTTGATCTTCGGGTACCGCTCGCCACCACGGTCATACACAGCGACGGAGAGATACTCACCGGCGGCGAACTCCTCGGCCTCGACCTGGATGATCGCATCGGAAGCGGCAACTGCCTGGCCGCGCTGCGGATCAGACTCCTCGAGCAACTGCCATCCTTCGCTCTCGAGTTGGCTTGCCACGCTGGCTGCAGTTGCGACGGGATTGGCAGCGACCTTGGCAGGAGTCTCCAATACTTCTGCGCCGACCAACGCCTGAGCATCACGAATGATCGTGATCGGCTCAGCGGGCTTCCACGATGGCTCTGGACCCTTGAGTCCGATGCCGTACACCCACCAGATCGCACCCATCGTCATCATCCATCCGAAGAACGCGGCGAGGACGACCAGCACGCCGAGACGCGCACCGAGGTTCGTGCCAACGATGAGGTATGTGCCGCCAATGAGCACGACGACCGAGATGAGAACGACGATGATTCCACGAATCTCGGGTTCCCAACTGACGGCAAGAAGCGTTGACAACATTTACAGACCTCGCACGTAATCGACGATGGCATTGATCTGCTCATCGGTGAGCATGGCGCCGAAGGCCGGCATGCGACCGCTGCCCTGTCCCTGCTCGCCGTAACGCTTGCCGTACTCACTGCCACCTTGGATGAATGCGACCATGTCGGACTTCTGTGGGAACTGACGCACGCTCGATCCACCCGTCAGGTTCGGACCGAATCCGCCACCACCGGTGATCTGCGGATCCCCGTACGACCAGCCCTTCGTGTGGCAACGAGCGCATGAGTAACCGCCACCAGCGAGATCGAGATTGAAGAGCGCCTCGCCGATCGACGCATAGGTTCCCGCCTTCACGAGGCGTTCTGCTTCGGCCTGGACTTCGTCCTGATTGGCCTTCGGCAAATGTCCGCCGTCACAAATTCGCGGATCATCACCGATGATCTTGCAGTTCTCGCGCGGGATCTGGATGCTGCGCAGATAGTCGATCACCGTCTGCACCTGTTGTTCGTTCAGCGGGCCACCACCGGCGATTCCCCACGGGGACATCGGCGAGAACGGACGGCCGTACTCGAGGATGAACCGAATCTCTTCTTCGCTGAAGCGATAGAAGATCGTGTTGACGGCGGGTGCCTTCCACGACACCTGCTTGACTTCGTTCGTCTTCGGATCGGTGATCGCATACGTTGCTGCACCGCCAGCGCCGTTCATGCCACCGTGGCAACCGGCGCAGTTGAATCCACCGTCGGCGGTCGCGGCGAACAACTTGCTGCCCCAACTTTCGAAGCGATGTTCCCAACCGTTGGTCGCACCTTCTTGGCGACCCGGCTCGAGGATCCAATACAACGGCAACGACACCGTGATGACCGCGAGGAACAGGATGCCGAGCAACTGGGTGCGCTCGAGCTTCTTGCCTTCCAACTCTTCGTCGTCGTAGTACGGCTTGCGGTTGGCAGCGAGACGAATCTCGGAGCCGATCTCACGACGCGAACGACGAATGTTGGCGAACGCGTACAACGACCAGCCGCCGACGGCGACGATCAGGATGAACCACGCAACGTTGGTGGTGATGTCAGCAAACATCAGTGGCCACCTCCGTCAGCACCCACGCAGTGTGGGCCTTCGGCCTCTTGACCGGTCGTGTTGGTGCCGATTGGTGGGCCGCCGAAGACGGCACCGGTGTCGACGACGACGACGCCGTTGGCGACCGAGACGCCGAAGCGATCCATACCGCGAGGAGCTGGACCACCCTTCTTCTCACCGACGCGGTTGTACTGCGAACCGTGACAGGGGCACTCGAACCACTGCGAGCTCTTGCACTCGGGAACGCGGCAGCCGAGGTGTGGGCACTTCTGATACAGCGCGACGACGCCGGACTCGATGCCCGCCATGACGGGAGCCTGCGCGCCATACACCGCACGGGCCTTCGAGATGCCTTCCTTCGGGAACTCGGTGATCCATGCGCGCGCCTGCGGCACGTAATAGAAGCCCTTGTTCGCGCGGATCTGGGCGATGACGTCATCGACGCCACCGATCGTGATCTTGGAACCGAATCCACCGGAAGCACCCTTCCAGAGGAATCCGACGACTGCTGCACCGAATGCACCAAGCGAGGCGCTCATCAAGGTGACGGTCGCGCGATTGAAGAACTGACGGCGCGATACGCCGAGCGCCTCCGGATCCGGTGGAGACCACGGTGCGATCTCTGCCTGCGGACGCGGTGCGAGCGCAACGGTGCGTGAGGCGACTGCTGCGGCTTCGACGTCACGACCGCTGACGACCGAAGGATCGAGCTTGCCGCGATCCTTGCGACGTGTTTCGCGGGCGAGGGAGCCGGTGCCGCGAACGCCGGTGCGACGCGCAGACGTGAGGACGATGCCGATGCCCGCGACGATGATCACGGCGATCGCAATGGTGATGATGGAAGTGCTGCTCATGTCGTTGTCGCCTTAGAGCTCGAAGAAGATTCCGTCACGCCACGGGAACGTGAAGTTGAAGCCAGGACCACGGAAGAACGATCCGATGATCACGAGCACCGCCCAGAACATGAGGTGCACGGTCATGATGCTCGTCATGAACTTGCGATCCTCTGGTCGGTTGGACGGATTGCGGTCGAGATAGGGCGCGAACATCAGCGCGATGAGACCCATGCCGGGGATCGTCACGCCGGCGATCATCGGGTGGAACATCGTCAACAATTCCTGCAGACCGAGGAAGTACCACGGTGCCTTCGACGGGTTCGGCGTCTGGTTGAAGTTCGCTGCCTGCAGCAACGGTGCATTGACGAACCACGAGAACATGAAGGTGAACGCGGTGCACGCGAGTGCCGCGACGAACTCGACGGCGAGCAAGTGTGGCCACGTGTGCACCTTGTCGACCGGGACGGCCTTGACGTCTTGGATCGAACCCGACTTGACGACGGTGAGGAGTCGCTGCGTGTGTCCACCAGGTCCCGTACCCATCGGCAGGTTCGCATCTCCTGCACCAGCGACGACGACGCCAGCCGACTTCTCGGCGACGGCGACACCACCACCCGCGCCAGCCTTGGCGGCCTTGCTGCGCTCGAGCAGGTGCGCAGGAATGCGCGAGTCACCTTCGCTCGCGCCCTCACCAGAAGATGACGAGGATGCGGCTGCCTTCTCGCGTGCGGCCTGCGCTCGCTTGAGGAGGTGTTCTGGGATTTCAGTCATGTCAGATCATCCTTTCAGTCTTCGCGATGATCACAGCGGACCCGAGATGCCACCGTCCTTGCGCACTCTCCAGAAGTGGATCGCAAGGAAGATGACGGTGACGAATGGGAACAACAACACGTGCAAGACGTACCAGCGCAACAAGGTCTCCGCGCCGATCTCGACACCACCGAGGAGCACGAAGCGGACCTGTGAACCGATGACCGGCGAGTAACCCATCATGTTGGTTCCCACCGCGACGGCCCACAGTGCCAACTGGTCCCACGGGAGCAGGTAGCCGGTGAACGAGAGCAACAACGTGAGGGTGAGGAGGATCACGCCGATCACCCAGTTGAACTCACGCGGTGCCTTGTATGCACCGTGGTAGAACACGCGCGCCATGTGGAGGAACACGCTCAACACCATCAAGTGAGCGCCCCAACGGTGCATGTTGCGCACCATGAGTCCGAACGTCACCGAGGTCTGCAACGACTGAATGTCTTGCCAGGCGTCGGCAGCAGTCGGTCGGTAGAAGAACATGAGGAAGATGCCCGTGACGGTGAGCAGGATGAAGAGGAAGAAGCTGAGTCCACCGAGGCACAGCGTGTAGCTGACCTTCACCGCGTGTCGCTTCACCTTCACCGGGTGCAAGTGGTAGAGCACCGAGTTCATGATCACGTACGAACGGTTACGTGGCGAGTCGGTGTAACCCTTGCGGAAGATCGAACCGGGACGGAAGATCGAGTTCCAGGCCTGGCTGCCCTGCAGCGACTCGCCGAGTTTGGCGGCGCGTTCCTTCAGCGTGAGGCGGGGCTTTTCTTCGATGGTGCTGGCCATGTGTGTTCTCCGTGTCCCTGACGTGCCTTAGAAGCGCATTCCGTATGCATAACCGTGATTCGCCGTGCGCATGTGCGAATCACCGGTGGCGGCTGGTGCGCCAACTTTGCCCAAGATGATGACTCCGGTCGGACAACGATCGACGCACAGCGCGCAGCGCGTGCAGACGTCGTCGTCGATGATGAACACCACGTTGTCGTTCGGATCCGATCCCGGCATTTCGGTGCCCTGCGCTTCGGCGATCGCGTTCGGGGTCACCATGTGGATGCACTTCCACGGACAGATGTCGACGCAGCCCTCGCACATGATGCATTCGCTCTGGTCGATGTGGATGA
>DAIRSS010000040.1:0-12759 GCA_036804285.1 Ilumatobacteraceae bacterium | reverse complement strand
TTCGTGCGTTCGATCATGCCGAAGCCACCGACGTCGATCTTGCTGGATCACGTCGCGCCAATCGGTGTGAGCGTTGCGGATGCACTGCTCGAACTTGTAGAGACGTTGCCCTCGATCGGACGCGTGACGTTCCGTGAGTTGACGGTTGCAATTCGAGATCGAATCCACGTGGTCGTTCGTTTCCTGGCGCTCCTGGAACTGTTCAAGCAGCGTCGTGTCGATTTGGAACAACATGAGCGCTTTGGGGACATCGTCGTCACGTGGATCGGCGGCGACAACATGAACTTTGATCCGACATTCGACATCGATGACTACGAGGGATGACATGAGCGACAAGGAAAGTGACGTGGCGCGCGAGGACGTGGAGATCGTTCGCGCGCTGGAAGCGATTTTGATGGTTGCGATGGAGCCGGTCGATCCGTCGCTTCTTGCCCAACTGCTCGAGCAGCCCGTCGCGGTCATTGAGAAGCTGTGCTCCGGTCTTGCAGATGCGTATCGATCGGCTGGTCACGGCTTCGAGTTGGTCAAGGTTGCTGGTGGTTACCGTTTGCAGTCGCATCCCGACGTCGCTGCGTACGTCGAGAGATTCGTCCTCGACAGCCAACAGGCTCGTATCTCCCAAGCAGCTCTCGAAACGCTGGCGATCATCGCCTACAAGCAACCGATTTCGCGCGGTCAAGTCGCTGCAATCCGCGGAGTCGATCCTGACGCAGTGATGCGCACGCTCCAAGCGCGCGGCTACATCACCGAAGTCGGTCGTGACGATGGACCTGGCCAGGCGGTCATGTATGGAACGACCCCATCGTTCTTGGAGCGCCTTGGTCTCGAGTCGATCGACGCGCTCCCATCGATTGCGGAGTTCGTGCCTGATGCCCGCGTCGTTGAGGCGCTCGAGCAAGGACTGCGCATCGTTCCGCAGGCGAGCGGCGACACCGAGCAGGCGTGACCGACGGCGAGTCTCCCGAGGGAGAGCGCCTGCAGAAGGTCCTTGCGGCCCGCGGTTGGGGATCGCGGCGTGTGTGTGAGGAAATGATCGAGGCGGGTCGTGTACGCGTCAATGGGGAGGTCGCACAACTCGGTCGACGCGTCGACGTCGAAGTCGATGTCGTCGAAGTCGATGGCGCGCCGGTTGGAGTGCGACCTGATTTCGTCTATTACCTCCTGAACAAGCCTGCGGGCGTGGTCTCGACTGCCAAGGACACCCATGATCGTGAGACGGTCGTGGATCTGGTTCCTGCCGAACCGCGGGTCTATCCCGTCGGCCGTCTGGATGCCGAAACCGAGGGATTGCTGCTGCTCACCAACGATGGAGACCTCACGCATCGTCTCACTCATCCGAAGTTCGGTGTCGAGAAGGAATACATTGCGCACGTCGACTCGGGTGGTCGACCTGTTTCGAATTCGGCGCTAGCGGCACTGCGGAGAGGGGTCGACATCGGCGACGGCGTGACGAGTCCTGCCGAAGTGGGAGAGTTGCAGCCTGGTGTCTTGCGTGTGGTTATCCACGAAGGTCGTAATCGTCAAGTTCGTCGAATGTGTGAGACGGTCGGGTATCCAGTGCTGCGACTCGTACGAACACGAATCGGTCCTCTCGTCGACAAGTCGCTTCGACCGGGAGACTGGCGAGAACTGTCGTTGGCGGAGATCCGCTCATTAATCGAGGCAGTCGCTGGCGAGCCCACGGATACCATGTAGCGCGATGCGAAGCGCAAATGTTGTCGGACTCGGGCTGATTGGCGGGTCATTGTGCGCGGCACTCGGACAGCGAGGATGGTCGGTTCACGGTCACGACGTTGAAGCCTCGCGGGTGGAGGAGGCACGCGAAAAGGGTCTGATCATCGACTCCGTCCTCGATCGGAATGCCGAGATCACCTTCGTTGCTACCCCAGTGTCGGCGACGACGGACGCGGTTCGTGAGGCGCTGGCACAGACGACTGGCATCGTTACCGACGTCGGAGGAGTGAAGGCTCCAGTCGTGACGGCGATCTCAGATCCGAGATTCGTCGGTGGCCACCCCATGGCAGGAAGCGAACTCGTCGGATTGGCGGGCGCCGATCCCGATCTCTTCGTGACAGCGACATGGGTCCTGTGTCCGTCATCCTCGACTGCCGATGCATCCTTCGAAAAGGTCGCATCGGTCGTCAAGGAACTCGGTGCGGAGATCGTCGCTCTCGATGCGTTTCGTCATGACGAATTGGTCGCCATCGTGAGTCACCTCCCACATCTCACGGCCGCCACGTTGATGGGACTCGCAAGCGAACGATCACAGGAGCATGTCGCCGTCCTGCGTCTTGCCGCCGGTGGTTTTCGTGACATGACTCGAATCGCGAGCGGTCATCCAGGGATCTGGCTGGACGTGTGCAGGGAGAACAAGGATGCAATCCTCGGAGCTCTCGATTTGATGCAGTCAGGCCTTCGCGAAATGCGTGAGATCGTCGAACGCGGCGACAGCAAGGGCCTGCAGGATCGACTGCAGCGAGCTCGAGTGGCGAGGTCGAACATTCCAGGTCGAGTCAAAGATCTCCTGGACGTGTGCGAGTTCAGGATTCCGATTCCCGACCGTTCGGGTGCGGCAGCAGAGATTTTCGGGCTCGCTGCAGAGCTCGGTGTGAACATCGCCAACTTCGAAGTGTCGCACTCGGTGGAGGGATCGAGGGGCGTCTTGATCGTCGTCGTCGATACCGCCCAGGCGGACGTCTTCCGTGGAGGCTTGCTCGCACGGGGATTCCGACCGGTCGTCCAGCGAATCGAATGACCATGGCCACGATTCGTGCCGTACGGGGCCCCCTCGACATCACGGTTGACGTACCAGGATCAAAGAGCCTCGCGAATCGGGCACTCGTTCTGTCGGGAATCGCGGGTCACTGCGTCGTGCGCAACGTTCCCGAGGGCGACGACTGTGCCGCGATGCTGGATGCGCTTGTTGCCCTCGGAGCCGGGATCCGCATCGAGGGCTCAACGGTTCACGTCGGGCAACCGATCGACCGCGAACGGACCGGTGCGGCGACGATTCATGCACGGCTCGCAGGGACGACTTCACGGTTCCTCATCGGCGTCAGTGCGTTGATCGCCGGTCGCACGACGATCACCGGCGATGAAGCACTGCGTCGACGTCCGATGAAGGACTTGGTCGACACGCTTCGTGAACTCGGTGCCGAGGTGTCGAGTGATGGGGGCCGACTCCCGGTGTCGATCTCACGAGGTGCACTGTCTGGCGGACACGTCACCGTGCCCGCCGACGTGTCGAGTCAGTTCATTTCATCGCTCATGATGATCGGTCCGCTCCTCGGTGGAGGGTTGACGATCGATCTTGTCGGGGACGCGGTGTCAACGTCCTATCTCGGCCTGACGGTTGACGTCATGCGGCACTTCGGTTGCCACCCGTCAATCGTCGGATCGACGATTCACATTCCCGAGTCACTGCCGTCGGCATCGAGTTATGTGGTTCCTCCCGATGCGTCTTCTGCGTCGTATCCACTTGCGCTCGTTGCACTGCATGGCGGTTCCGTTCGCATCCCCGGACTGCGTTTGGCGTCCGACCAAGGCGACTATCGATTTGTTGAACTGTTGGAACAGTGCGGTTGTGGGGTCGTGTTCGACGGTGATGACGTCGTCGTGACGCGAGATCCAAACGTGCGACTCAGCGCCATCGAGGTGGACATGCGGGAGTGTTCGGATCTCGTGCCGACGTGGGCCGTCGTGGCAACGCAGTGTGCTGGGACTTCGAGAATCACTGGTGTTGGTTTCGTGCGCAACAAGGAAAGTGATCGAATCGGTGATCTTGCCGAGGAACTCACCAAGTTGGGTGCACGTGTGCGGACGACGGACGACGGACTCGAGATCGACGGTGGAACCCTGCACGGTGGTTCACTGCGCACCCATCACGACCACAGACTTGCCATGGCGTTTGGCGTGCTTGGAACCCTGATCGAAGGGGTGAGCCTCGACGATCCCACGGTGGTTTCCAAGAGTTGGCCGGGTTTTTGGACCGATATGGGGATCGTTACATCGCCCTGAAGTCAATGTTGCGTCGACGATGGTCGAAGCGCGGAGCTTGGTGATCGAAACTGAGGCACCTCGTCACCCACCAACGCCAGCCCGCGTACGGCTGGAGGAGGGAGAGCATTTCTTCGTCGGAACCACGGGGTCGATTGGTGAGTGCCCACGCCACCGTGTTCTTGAGATGGAAGTCTCCAACAGGAAGGGCGTCGGTGTCGCCGAACGCGTTTCCCGCCGCCACCGCGATCGACCATGGTCCGAAGCCGGCGACGTGTGCGGTTCGGGATGCGAGGTGTTCCGCAGACGTGACGTCGGAGAGTTTTCCTCGCACGGCGAGGTCTGCAAGTTGGCGAATCGTTCGCGCGCGGCGTTCTTCGACTCCGATTCGGTGGAAGTCAATGGTCGAAAGGTGTGCAAGCGCTGCGGGATCAGGTAACTCGTACAGACCACATTGTTCGTAGGAAGGGATCGGCGCTGACGTGGCGCGCACGAGGCGGGCCCATTGGAGAGCGGCCTCATGTCCGGTGATTCGTTGACCGAGAACGGCCTTGACCGACTCGATGAAAACCAGGCCCGATGCTGCGATGCGGAGATGTCGATGACGATTCGCGGCGCGCACGACCACTGGATGGTCTGAGGAGACCGCTGGTTTCGAGACGTGAGAGCCGATGAGTCTGGTGAGCACGTGGAGCGGATCGGATGGTTGACCCTCAAACGTTGCGCGATAGTGAGTCTCACCCTGGATTGTCGTCCACCGGACTTCGATGACGGAGTCGTGATGGACGGCGATGAGCGCGCTGGGCCCGATGCGGATGGTCGGGTCGAACGAACCCAGCTGGAGTGGGCGGAACGTCGACGGATGGTGGCCCCATGGCACCGTCACGTCCACGGCCGTCGTCGTGCGATGCGTCACGGGACGAGTTTCGCAGACAGGTGTCACGTCCATCGATGATGAAGAATCAGTGAACTATGGTCGTGCGGTGGCTGAACTGCGCGAGGATGGGCTGACCAGGCCGTTGACACGTCGGCTCTCGGAGTCCCACCCGCGATATCGCCAGATCATGGAATTGCATGCGGCAGCAACGGCGGTCGGCGAACCGTGTTACCGCGATCCTTCGACGGGTCTTTCGGTCATGACGGCGTCCTTCTTGGCGTCGAGGGGATATTGCTGTTCGAGTGGATGTCGTCACTGCCCGTTCGAGCAGGGTGCATGAACTAGATTGATCGAGACGCATCGAGAAGGAGAAACGGTGAGCCAAGACCGCGAGATCATGACCTGGGAGTCCTTTGGTGCGGCGAGTCGTGAACTAGCGGTCAAGGTTGCTGAAAGTGGTTACGAGCCAGACATCATCTTGGCCATTGCGCGTGGCGGACTGATGTCCGCTGGAGCGCTTGGGTACGCGCTGTCGGTGAAGAACACCTACACGATGAACGTCGAGTTCTACACCGGCGTCAACGAGCGTCTCGCCGTTCCGATGATCCTGCCACCGGTCCCAAGCCTCGTCGATTTGAAGGACTCAAAGGTGTTGATCGTCGACGACGTTGCGGACACGGGGCACACCTTGAATCACGTGCTCGAGTTCTGTAAGGACCAGATGGCTGACAGTCGAATTGCCGTGTTGTACGAGAAGTCCCAGTCGATCGTGAAGTGCGACTATGTCTGGAAGTACACGGACAAGTGGATCAACTTCCCATGGAGCGACAAAGACCCGGTCGCCAAGCGCGCCTGGAGCGTCAAAGACGCCTGATCAGGACCATTGGCCGCGCTCGTGGAGTGCGGTAACGAGCGTGGTCAGTGAGTCGGTCATGATCCCGTCGACTCCGAGGTCGAGCAACTCGTGAATCTGGGAGGCTTCGTCGATCGTCCACACGTGGACGTGCAGACCTAGGTCGTGTGCATGTGCGACAAAACGCTTGTCGACGATCGGTAGAGGCCCCTGACGGGGAGGAACTTGTGCCGCAAGCGGTGCGAGATCTCGCGCGTTCGTCTTCGTCCAGCTCCGCAGACGAAGCATCGCCACTTCCTTGGGTCCCATCGATGAACAGAGTCGAGGGCCACAGGCCTCACGGATTGCTCTCAATCGGCGATCGCTGAACGATCCGATGCATACGCGATCGAATAGGTCGTGGTCGTGGAGTGCGGTAATCAACGGTTCGACGGCCGGATCGGCCTTGCAGTCGATGTTGACACGGAGATCTGGCCACGTGGTGACCAGTTCGGAGAGCGTGGGGATGTGCTCGTGGCCGTCGATCACGATCGCTTTGACCTCGGACGAATCGAGGTCGTTGATCTTCGCGTCAACTCCACAGGTTCGCAGGAGGTCATCGTCGTGGAAGGCGAAGAGCACTCCGTCGCGCGACGCATGGACGTCGGTCTCGACGTAGCGGTATCCGAGTGACACCGCCTTGGCGAATGCCGACATCGTGTTCTCCGGTGAGTCGGATGCGCCACCTCGGTGGGCGAAGGCGATTGGGCCTGGCCAGTCGAGGAAGGGATGGGTCGCCACGGAGGTCAGATGCTTCGACCGGCTGCTGCCCAGTACTCATCCTTCAACAGACGCTTGTACAGCTTGCCGGTCGGGTGGCGAGGGAGCTCCGGGCGGAAGTCGACCGAACGGGGACACTTGAGATCGGCAAGATGCTCTTTGCAGTACGCGATGAGTTCCGTCTCGAGCTTTCGTCGTTCGTCGTCGGTGGAGGGCATCGTCACCGGTTGCACAACGGCCTTGACTTCCTCGCCGAACTCGTCATGTGGAATGCCGAAGACCGCGACATCGGTGACCTTGGGATGGGTGATGAGGACGTTCTCCGATTCCTGGGGATAGATGTTGACCCCACCCGAGATGATCATGAAGGCCTTGCGGTCGGTGAGATAGAGGAACTTGTCGTCATCCAGGTAACCGATGTCGCCGAGCGTGGTCCAACCCCGTCCCAGCGGATCACGGGAAGCCTTCGTCTTTTCCGGGTCATTGTGGTACTCGAACTGTGCGTTGGACTCGAAGTAGACGGTTCCCGATTCACCGGTCGGCAGTTCGTTGCCCTCGTCGTCACAGATGTGGATCACGGCATTCAGCGATTGCCCCACGGTTCCTTGATGGGCGAGCCACGACTCCGAATTGCAGTACACGAAACCGTTTCCTTCGCTGCCTGCGTAGTACTCGTGGATGATCGGTCCGAACCAGTCGATCATGCCGAGTTTGACGGGGATCGGACATGGGGCCGCGGCGTGGAAGACACACTTGAGGGAGCTGACGTCATAACGGGATCGGACCTCGTCGGGCAACTTCAACATCCGCACGAACATCGTCGGGACGGTCTGTGTGTGGGTGACCTTGTGCTGCTCGACAGCCGCAAGGAACTCCTCGGCATCGAAGTGATCCATGATCACCGACGTTCCGCCGAGTCGATGGACCGCCATGTTCCAGCGCAACGGGGCAGCGTGATACAGCGGTGCGGGAGAGAGGTAGACCATCTGGTCGTCCATCGCGAGGAGGAACTGGCCCAGCCCAACGAGTGGCACGGGTGATCCCAACGGACTCGACGTGGTCGACAACCGCACTCCCTTCGGGCGCCCAGTGGTGCCACTGGAATACAACATGTCCGAACCATCGACGCGGTCGGAGAGTGGTTCGATGGGAGACCGTGCGACTGCGTCCTCGAAGCGCTCGAATCCATCGATCGCCCCGTCGATCATCAGTCGAAGGGTGACGTTCGGAATCTTGTCGGCAACCGCGGAGACCTGCTGTGCGAGGTACGACGAGGTGATCAGCGCCTTTGCTCCGCAGTCGTTGACGATGTAGGTGAGTTCGTCGGCGGTCAGTCGACTCGAGCATGCGGTGTAGATCAGACCGGCGTAGTGGCAGCCCCACACGACGTCGAAGAACTTTTCGTGATTTTCCAGACAGATCGCCACGTTGTCGCCGGGACGCAAACCAGCGCTATAGAGGAGTTGTGACACTTGGTTGGCGGAGCGGTCGAGTTCTGCATAGGTGATGGTCTTTCCTGAACGAGCCATGACGATTGCTGGCTTGTCGGGATGCGTGAGAGCGACGTGACCTGGGAACATGCCCCAACGGTAGTCTGAGCCTTTGTGGAGGCGAAAGGGTGAGCTCGTTTGACCTCTTTCGCACGCTGGTGCAGGAATCGGAGTCGCCCGACCTGGTCCTCGGTTGTGGCCTGATCTGCGAATCCGGCGGCTACGAGCGAGCACGATCGATTCTGGCTGATCAGTTCGACAACTTGTCGATGACGGTGGAGGGAACCGATGTGGTCAGTGTCGTGCGCAGTTTGCGGGACGAGCTCGGCTTCGACGGCGACCGACAGAACTACGACGACCCGGTGAATTCGATGCTGCACTTGGTGATCGAACGGCGTCGCGGGTTGCCGATCCTGCTTTCGGTCGTGGTCCACGAGGTGTGCCGAAGGAAGTCGATACCGGCGTCGATCATCGGTATGCCAGGACACGTGCTGGTGTCGGACGGCTTGGCTCGTCCCACGTACGTCGATCCATTCCACAGTGCCCATCCCATGTCGGCCGGCGGAGCACGCGGGCTCTATGAGTCGATGACCGGTCTCAGCAATTTCAACGAGTCCTTCCTCGAGCCGATCTCGTCGCGCGCCGTGTTGTGGCGAATCTTGAACAACTTGCTCAGCCGGTATCGGCGGAGTGGAGACCTCGCCGGGGTGCGCTGGGTGATGCGGCTTCGCACGGCGTTTCCCGGTTCTGGACCAGAGGTGGAAAAGGAATTTGCTCGCCTCATGGGACCCATGAACTGAACTCCGACTACGGTTTGGTCCGCACCTTGGAGGAGAGCGATGTCCGACACTGAAACGAAGGAACTTGTCGATCGGATCGATGACCTGTTGGGGTCGTGTCCGCCGAAGAAGACTCCTGCGAGGGAGTTTCTCGAGGCGCAGTACGACGCAGGACTGGCGTGGGTTCACTTCCCGGTGGGTCTCGGAGGACTGGGACTGTCGCCACGGCATCAGAAGGTGATCAACGAAAAGGTCTTTTCGGCTGGTGGGCCAAGCTCCTATGCACGAAATCCGATCGGGTACGGAATGTGTGGACCGACGGTCGTCGAATGGGGAACAGACGAGCAGAAGAGCCGCTACCTCCGACCATTGTTCAGCGGTGAAGAAGTGTGGTGTCAGCTCTTCTCCGAACCTGGCTCGGGTTCCGACTTTGCTGGCTTGTCGGCACGCGCGGTGCGCGATGGAGACGAGTGGGTGGTGAACGGACAGAAAGTCTGGACGACCCTTGCGCATCTGTCTCGATATGGCCTTCTCGTTGTGCGAACCGATTCTGAGGCAGTGAAGCACGCTGGACTCACTGCGGTGATTGTCGACATGCACGCACCTGGTGTCGAGGTGCGACCGCTACGTCAGATGACCGGGGAAGCGGAGTTCAATGAGGTGTACTTCACGGACGTGCGTGTTCCCGTCGCAGAGACGCTCGGCGGACCCGGTGACGGTTGGCGAGTGAGTTTGACGACGCTCATGAACGAGCGAGTTGCGATTGGAGGGGCGATTCCCCAACAGGGCTCTGGCCCGATACGTGAAGCGGTGAAGTTGTGGAACAAGCTCGATCCCAGCGAGCAGGATGCCGCCCGCAAGGATGAGCTGATGAAGCTGTGGATCCGTGCTGAAGTGCTTCGTCTGACGAACATCCGAGCAGGCCAGAGTCGCAAGATGGGCGTGCCGGGCCCCGAAGGTTCGATCGGCAAGATGGCCAGCGCAGATCTCAACAAGCAGACGTATGAGTTCTGCGTGAATCTCCTGGGTGCCGAGGGAATGCTCTACGGCTCCTATGAGATGGTGCGACCAGAGACGGCGATGGGTTTCGACTCCGTTCCCAAGGCCTTCCTGCGTGCTCGAGCGAACAGCATCGAGGGCGGGACCAGTGAGGTGATGCGCAACATCCTCGGAGAGCGTGTCCTCGGGTTGCCGGGCGATGTCCGAGTCGATCGTGATGTCGCGTGGAGCAAGGTGCCGCGAAACTAGCGGAGCGCCGCGAGCACGGTGCTCGCGCCGATCTTGCGATCGCTGAGCCCGTGTCGTGGACGCGATTTGCCGATGATTCGGCTGTGCGTGAGTGACACCGCTTCTTGAAGTTCACGCAGGTTCCGCGGCGGTGGGAAGTATTCGTCCTCGTCCGTTGCTCGTACTTCCTCGACTCCGTGTACGGGACGCAGCACGTCGATGATTTCGGAGACGATCTCGTCCGGAGCTGAGGCGCCCGCAGTCAAACCGATGACACCCTGCAATGGTTCGGTCAGTTCATCGACAGAGTTGATGCGCAGGACCCGCGGACAGCCTTCATCCTTTGCCAATTTGGCGAGTGCGACCGTGTTCGAAGAGTTGGCAGATCCGACCACGATCATCGTGTCCACCTTGGATGCGATCTCCATGAGTGCCGACTGACGGTTCGTCGTAGCGAAGCACAAGTCACTTCGCCCCGGCGACCACAGTTGCGGAAACTTCACCTTGACTGCGTCTGCGACACCCTTCCAATCGCGATGCGACAGTGTCGTTTGTGCGAGGAGAGCAACGGGTTCTGCAAACGCAGGCAACGATGCGACGTCGTCAATCGTCTCCACCCTCGAGATTGCCTGCGGTGCAACCGCCATCGTGCCCACGGCCTCTTCGTGGCCTTCGTGGCCGACATAGACGATTCGGTAGCCCTTTCCTGCGCGCACCTTCACTTCGTGGTGGACCTTCGTGACGAGTGGGCACACGGCATCCACCGCATAACGCCCCGCGTCGTGCGCCGATTCGACCACCTGTGGGGCAGAGCCATGCGCAGAAAGCATCACGGGGGACCCCGGCGGTACTTCGGCGATGTCGTCGACGAAGATGACGCCCATCGACTGGAAACGCTCAACGACGGTCTTGTTGTGAACGATCTCGTGGTAGCAGTAGACGGGTGCGGGAAACGTCCTGACCATCCACGCGAGCGCTTTGATCGCCATTTCCACACCTGCACAGAAGCCCCGTGGCGAGGCGAGGAGGATGCGATCGACGCGATGTTGCATTGGCTTCATCCTACGAAAGCAGAATGACGCCTGCGTTGTTCGGCTCTTGCCATGACGCGCCCGTAGAATGAACGGGTGAGCACGCGTCTTCCGTCAGTGGTGATCGTCGGTCGACCGAACGTCGGAAAGAGCACGCTGTTCAATCGCTTCGTCGGGTCGCAGGTGGCCATCGTGGAGGACCAGCCGGGAGTCACCCGTGATCGGTTCGAACGAGAAGTGGAATGGACGGGGAAGCGCTTCATGCTCTCCGACACCGGTGGATGGATGCCAGGTGGGACCGAACTCGATGCCAAGGTCAGCCAGCAGGTCGAGGAGGCGGCGGCGAACGCCGACTTGATCCTCTTCCTCGTCGATACGACCATCGGTGTCACCGACGACGATGAGCTCATTGCTTCGTGGTTGCGGCGCTTGGGTCGGCCGGTCGTCGTCGTTGCGAACAAGGTCGATTCCGACAAACGTGATGCAGATCGCTGGGACTTTCTTCATCTCGGCTTCGGAGACCCCGTGGCAGTGTCGGCCCTCCACGGACGCAAATCGGGTGATCTCCTCGACGACATCATCTCCGCGGTCGAGGCTGTCGACGTCGATGACGTCGAGGTTGTCGAGCGATTCGAAGACGGTGTGCCGCGTGTCGCGCTCGTCGGGAGACCCAACGTCGGCAAGAGCACGTTGTTCAACAAGCTCGTTGGCGAGGACCGTTCGATCACTCATGACATGCCGGGCACCACACGCGATGCGATCGACACTCGAGTGGAGACGGCAGATGGGCCGATCGTCTTCGTCGACACGGCGGGCATGCGCAAGAAGAGCAAGGTGGATGAGTCCGCGGAGTATTACTCATTCGTGCGCGCACTGCGGGCGGTGGACGAGTCTGACGTCGCGCTCTTGGTGATCGACTCGACGGAAGGTGTGACGTCGCAAGACCAAAGACTCGCGGAGCGCATCGATGCCGCCGGTTGCCCGCTCATCGTCGTGCTGAACAAGTGGGACCTCCTGAATGACGACGACAAGGTCAAGATGGACCTCGACATTGCCCGCAAGTTGTATTTCATCGGCGATTCACCGATTCTGCGAATGTCGGCCCTGACGGGCAAGGGTGTTCACCGGCTGCAGCCAATGCTGGTGGATTCGATCAACGACTATCACAAGCGTGTCCCGACCCGTGACGTCAATCGAGTCATTGCCGAAGCCCAGCAGAAGCAGCCAGCAGGGAGCGGTGCACGCGTGCTGTATGCCCTGCAGGGGGCCAACGATCCGCCGACGTTCACGTTGTTCGTGAATCGCGAATTGCCACAGCCGTATCTGCGCTACTTGGAGCGGTGCATTCGAGAGCACTTCGACTTTGGATCGACACCGATCAAGATGCGCGTTCGTAAGCGAGGAGACTGACCCCGTGCCGTGGTGCGAACCGTGCGCTCGCTATTTCACGCCATCTGGGGTGGGTGAGGATGGCGCGTGTCCGAAGTGCTCGACCCCGGTCGAGCGTCACGACGCACACGGTCGAATCACTGCACAGAACCTCGATCTCAAGGCACTCGCTCGTGAAGGTGACGAAGACGTCCGTGCACCCTGGCATTTCAAACTGCTCGTGTTTCTGTTGTGTGCCTATTTTGCGTGGAGACTCATCGATCTCTTCCGCTGAACACGCAATGCGAAGGTAGGCTCAAACGAATACGGGCTGTAGCGCAGCTTGGTTAGCGCGCTTGTCTGGGGGACAAGAGGTCGT